>JARLGN010000058.1 GCA_031292775.1 Acidobacteriota bacterium
CTGCGGGAAAGCGAAAGGAAATACCGTCAATTGCATGAGTCCATGATGGACGGGTTTGGCCGAGGCGACAAGGACGGCAGATTAGTAGAAGTCAACGATGCTTTCTGCAAGATCGTCGGCTACACACCCGAAGAACTTTCAAAATTGACTTACCAGGATCTGACCCCGGAGAGATGGCATGCCGCCGAGAAGGACATCGTCGAAAAGGAAGTCCTGACGCGAGGATACTCTGAGGTTTACGAGAAGGAGTACCGACGAAAAGACGGGGCCATCATCCCCGTGGAGCTCCGGACCTACCTCATGCTGGATGAATCGGGAAACCCCTCCGGCATGTGGGCAATCGTGCGCGACATTACGGAGCGTAAGTGGACCGAGAGAATGCTGCAAGAATACGAAAAGGTGGTGGAAGGCACAGACGAACTGATTGTGGTGGTTGACCGGGACTACCGCCACCTGCTGGCCAACCGTGCTTTCCTGGACAGGGCCGGATTGGAACGGGAGGATGTAGTTGGTTGTCCAGTTTCAGAAGTGGTGGGAAGGGAGCTATTTGAAAGGATTGTTAAAGAGAAGATGGATGAGTGCTTCCAGGGTAAAGTCGTCCGCTACGAAGCGAAGCGCCAATATCCCAAGCTCGGGGAAAGGGACATCTTTGCATCGTACTTCCCCATCGAAGGTGACAATGGCGTCGACCGCCTGGCGTGTGTTATGCAGGACATCACCGAGCGCAAGCGTGCAGAAGAGGCCCTGCGGGAAAGCGAACGCAAATTCAGACGGTTTGCCGAAACCATAACGGAAGTCTTTTGGACTGCTGACCACCCTTTGACCAAGATGCTCTATGTCAGCCCCAGCTATGAGCGGGTCTGGGGGCGTTCTTGCGCGAGCCTGTACGAAAATCCAGGGTCCTTCCTCGAAGCTATTCATCCCCAGGACCGCGAGCGGGTACTTGCCAGTCTCGGAGCCCGTAAAAACTCCCAACCTTTCGAGCATGAATACCGCATTGTGCAACCCGATGGAGTTGTCCGGTGGATCTGGGACCGGGGCTTCCCGGCTCGCGACGAACCAGGGGGGCGTACCTGGTGGGTGGGGGTCGCACAGGACATCACCGAGCGCAAGCAGGCGCAAGAAGCGCTGCTTGCTGAACGGCATCTCCTTCACACCGTGATGGACAATCTCCCCGACCTGATCTACTTCAAGGATCGCGAGGGCCACTTTACCCGGATTAATCTGGGGCACGCGAAATCGTTTGGGCTGAGCCACCCTTCCGAAGCGGTGGGCAAGACTGACTTTGACTTCCATACCCCAGAACACGCCCAAGAGGCCTGGAGGGATGAGCAGGAAATAATCAGGACGGGCCTGCCATTGGTAAACAAGGAGGAGAAGATAGTCCGGCAGGATGGCCGTGTAACCTGGGTCTCCACTACGAAGATGCCCCTGCGCGACCCCAATGGTAACATCATCGGAACTTTCGGCGTCTCTCGCGACATCACGCAGCGCAAGCAGGCGGAGGAAGCCTTAAAGGAAAACGAGGAGAAGTATCGCTCGGTGGTATTGAATATTCCCGACGTTGTTTGGACGATGGATTCGGACGGGCACATCATATTTGTTACTCCCAACATCCAAAAGCTGAGCGGGTTTACCGCCGAGGAGGTTTACCGGGGCGGTTTTGATCTCCTGATTGATACGATGCATTCCGACGACGTGCAAAAAATTCAAAATGCCATCAAGGCAGTTTTTCGCGACCGGCAACCCCGCAACGTAGAGTACCGGGGACGCTGCAAAAATGGTGAGTATATCTGGGTACAGGCTCGCGCCGTAGGAGCCTTTGAGAAAAACGGCAAATGGTTTGTCCAAGGCCTTCTTTCAGACATCACCGAACGCAAGCGGGCGGAAGAAGCCCTGCGCCAGAGCGAGGGAAAATACCGCGCACTGGTGACCAATATCCCTGACGTCGTCTGGACAATGGACTCCGAACTCCGTATCACCTTCATCAGCAAGAATATCGAAATGATGAGCGGCTTTTCCATTGAGGATGTTAATCAAAATGGCTTTGATCTCTATATTTCCTCCATCCATCCCGACGACGTTCACAAGGTGAAGGATGGCCTTCGCGCACTCTTTGCCGAAGGCCGGCCGTATGATGTGGAGTGTCGTATGCAGCATAAATCCGGGAAGTGGATGTGGGTGCACGACCGGGCTCATTCCACCTACGAGAAAGACGGCATCCGCTATGCCGACGGGTTACTCTCCGACATCACCGAACGCAAACGGGCGGAAGAGGAGATATTGTTCAAGACGGCGCTTCTGGAGGGACAGTCGGAGACCGCGATTGACGGGATTTTGGTCGTTGATGACGAGGATCACATCGTCCTGGCAAACAAACAATTTGGGCTCAACTTCGGAGTGCCGGATGAACTGCTAAGCACCCAGGACGATCTTATCGTACGCAAGTACGTGAAGGATCAAGTAGAGGATCCCAGCGCCTTTGTCGAGAGCGTTAATTATCTCAACAGTCATTGGAAAGAAAAGAGCAATGATGAACTTAAATTCAAGAATGGGAAGGTCTTTGATCGCTACTCTGCGCCTCTCGTGGACTCGAACGGCAGGCATCGCGGGAGGATATGGTATATTCGCGACATCACCGACCGTAAGCGGGAACAGAAGGCCATTTTGGAGAGTGAGGAGCGCTACCGGACTTTGTTTGAGAATGCCCCGGTGGGAATCTATCGGACGACTCCGGATGGGCGCATTCTGGCCGGAAATCCCGCACTCATCAGGATGCTCGGCTGTTCGTCCTTTGAGGAGTTGGCAAGATGCGATTTGAATAGCATTTATTTCGATCCCGAATATCCGCGGGACCGTTTCACGGCTCTCCTGGAAGAACGCGGAGAAGTCGCGGCCCTGGAGTCCTCGTGGCGCAGACCGGATGGAAATATTCTTCACGTCCGGGAAAACGCCCGGGCCGTCCGCGATGCCTCCGGAAAACTCCTTTACTATGAAGGCACGGTGGAAGACATCACCGAGCGCATGCGAACCGAAGATGAACATGTCCGCCTGGTTACCGCCATCGAGCAGTCCGCGGAAGCCGTGGTGATTACCAATCCCCAAGGGACAATCGAATACGTCAATCCGGCTTTTACGCGAATCACCGGCTACACGCGGGCGGAGGCCATGGGACAGAACCCCAGCATCCTGAAATCAGGCAATCAGGACGAGGCTATTTACCAGCAGCTTTGGGAGACCATTCTCCAGGGAAACACCTGGCACGGTGAGATCATTAACCGGCGAAAGGACGGAAGTCTTTACACTGAACAGATGAGCATCACCCCGGTGCGGAGTGCGCGCGGCGAAATTACCCACTTCATTGCCACGAAACAGGACATAACGGCACGCAAGCAACTGGAACAGCAATTTGCCCAGGCACAAAAGATGGAGGCGGTGGGGCGGCTGGCAGGAGGAGTGGCCCACGATTTCAACAACCTTCTTACCATCATCAATGGGTACGCCCAACTCCTCACGGAGCGGAGTGCCGCTGAAGACCCGCGCCGGAGCATGTTCGAAGAAATCCTGACGGCGGGAGAGAGGGCGGCCTCCCTGACGCGGCAACTTCTGGCCTTCAGCCGCCGGCAAGTCATGGAGCCAAGAATCCTGGACTTAAACCACGTTCTTGCCGATACCGAAAAGATGCTTCGCCGACTGATCGGTGAAGACGTGGATTTGGGGACGAAGTATGAGGCCGCTCTGGGACACGTCAAAGTGGATCCGGGGCAGATTGAACAGGTCATCATGAATCTGGCGGTCAATGCCCGCGACGCGATGCCGGAGGGGGGTAAGCTTTTCATCGAGACATCCAACGTGGATGTGGATGAGGACTACGCGCGCAGCCATCCGAACATCAGACCCGGCAAGTACGTCATGGTGGTGGTGAGCGACACGGGTTGCGGAATGGACAAGGAAACGCAGGCGCATGTCTTTGAGCCCTTTTTCACCACCAAGGAGAGGGGTAAAGGAACCGGCCTGGGGTTGGCCACAGTCTATGGGATTGTCAAACAGAGCGGCGGCTTCATTTGGGTTTACAGCGAACCAGGTAAGGGGACGGCGTTTAAGATTTACTTCCCCAGCATCGAGGAAGCTGTCTCCACGGCGGAACCCGCCAAGGACCATACAACCAAAATGGCCAAAGGCACGGAGACTATCATGGTGGTCGAAGACGAGGAAGGCGTCCGGTCGTTGGTGTGCAAAGCACTCACATCAAAAGGCTACAAGGTACTGGAAGCAGAGGGAGGCGCAGCAGCGCTAAAGATCGCGGAACAATATAAGGAACCGATTCATCTGCTGCTGACCGATGTGGTGATGCCGCAAACCGGTGGCAAAGCGTTGGCCATGCGTTTAATTGCACTGCACCCGGAGACAAAAGTGCTTTACATGTCAGGGTATACTACCGACGCCATCGTCCGCCAGGGTATCCTGGAAGAAGGAACGTCCTTCCTGCAGAAACCCTTTGCGCCAAATGCCCTGCTGCAAAAAGTCCGCGAGGTTCTGAAAGCAAAGCCGGGGACTTAACAATAGGAGGGATATCCCTATGATCACGGTAATTTCCCGGTTCAGGGTTGCGAATCAGAAAAGCGTTGAAGTCGAGCAGGCATTTCGGGAACGTCCGCATCTTGTGGAGAAGGCACCCGGCTTTCGCGGAATTGAGGTTCTCCGCGACGCCTCAGAGGCAAGCATCTTCTACCTGTACACGAAATGGGATGACTTACCTTCTTACCAGTCATGGCACTGCAGCCCGGCACACCAGGAGTCGCACGTCCGCATTCCCCAAGGCCTCAAGCTTGATGCGTCTTATACAAGAGTTGAAATCCTGCACGACGAAAATCCCGCCGGCCGGGAAGCTATAAGCGCGTTTATAGGGAGGTTCCTTGCCGGCAGCAGGCAGATTTACCACCTCCAATTAGATCAGGAAGGCGTAATCCAGTCTTGCTCTCCGGTATTGGGCAATGCTTTGGGGGTCCCCGTGGAAGCCCTGCTGGGAAAGAACATCAGCGAACTATTGGTCGAGTCTGACGCCCAGTCATTTCCGGAGCGCCTGGAATCCGGCCATGGTGACCAGGATTTCATCCTCAATTTTGTCGGACAGAATCTCTCCCCCTTCAGCGTAAGAGCAAGGCTGTTCGTTCAGAACCACGGGTCAGTTCTAATTGCCGAGCGGGATATTGCTGAAGAAAGCGGCCTGAGCCGCGAACTGATCGGCCTCAATAATGACTTTGCGCGGCTCACTCGCGAGAACCAGCAGAAGAACCGTGAACTGACGAAGGCCAAAGATGAGCTGACCCGGGCAATCGAGGAACGGGATAAGTCGTATTGGTATATTCGAAAAATCCAGGAAGTGTTGCCCATCTGCATGAAGTGCCATAAAGTGAAGGCGTCCAGCTCATCCTGGGAGAGTCTGAAAGATTTCATCCAAAAGAATACGGACTTCTTGAGCCATGGTTACTGCCCGAAATGCCTGGAAAAGATGAAGGCGAAAAAGCGATGATTACAGGACCCTTGCAACAGAGGCTCGGCATTGCCCATCGCGTTCAGTCTGCCAAGGAGAGACTGGCCCGGGAGGTCAATGAGGAATTCTTCCTTCGACACCCGGATTGGAAGGAGCGATATGGCGATCGCGGCATTCAACGGGGCTTTGAAGATGCGTGTTTTCACATTGATTTCCTGACCGCCGCAATTGCCACGGGCAATGTTGCTGCCTTTGTGGGATACATTGCCTGGGCGAGAAGAATGCTTGAGGCGCGAGGGATAGCCTCCGCATTTCTGGAAGAAAACGTAAGCCAGGTAGGCAAGGCTGCCGCCAACCTTCTCGAAGAACGCGATCAGGAATACCTTGCGCCCTTTGTGGATGCCGCCGCCCTGGCTTGTCATCAGCCGCTTCCTCCTTCCCCGTCACCGGAAGCGGCGGTTGTGGTCTTTGTTCAGGCATTGCTTGCTGGAAACCGCAGTGCCGCCCTCAATATTGCGCAGAAACCTCTGCATGGCGGACAGCCCGTCAGGGACATCTATCTCAACCTATTGCAGCCGGCGATGTATGAGATTGGCCGGTTATGGGAAACCAATCAGATAACGGTAGCTCGCGAACATATGGCTACGGCGATTACACAATATGTGATGGCGCATCTATTCCCGTTGATGAGCCGGGCCGACACAGCCAACCGCGGCATCGCTGTGGTAACAGGGGTTGAAGGTGAGTTACATCAGATCGGTGCACTGATGGTTTCCGATGCCCTGGAGTCCGACGGCTGGCAGGTCCGGTTCCTGGGGACCAATATGCCTCATCCGGGGATTCTGGAGGCCTTAAGGAAGGAGCAAGCAACCTTACTGGGTATCTCGACCACAATTCTCTTTAACGTTCCCAAGGCGGTTGAATTGATCCTTGCCGTCCGCAGCAGTCTTCCTGGAGTGCCAATTCTTGTCGGAGGCGCGGCCTTCAAATCCCCTGACGGGCTATGGAAGGAAGTAGGCGCCGATGCTTTCGCGCCTGACTTGGGAGGAGCGGTGTCAGTGGCGCGGAAAATGAGCAGTGAGCCCCGGCCCATAGGGTGAGTTTCAATCTCATCTCAGCCATCCGGCCAACGCACCGCTAGTGGATAACCCGCATCGATTCTGGGGATTAGCCAAAAAGTCTGATTGCAGAACCAATTAAGTGAAGAATCAATGTTTCTCAATCTGAATGGACTTACCTGGACTGACCCGGAAGTGGATGGTCATCAACAAAAGCAACCGTGACCTTCGGGGAGACGCCTCTCAGTTGACCTTGCTGCCCCAATCAAGCGCTCCGCGGACCATTTCATATTGTCTCGACTTGAGACACCTTGTCCCCAAGCGAACGCTTTCCAGACACCATCGTTTCCTCTTTCCACCCGCCATCCCTGTAATTCGTTGAAATCAAAGGCACAAGTGAATCTGAAAGCAATTCCGATTTGGAATCGCCCGTGCTCATAGGTGGCGTATTGGAGCTCATGAATTTGCATCGTGGGCTTGAAGCCGGACCATGCGCTTCAGAGCAATAAAAGGAGAAAAGGGCCATGCATATTTTTGATCAAGTTGATCCCAACACTTTAGATCGCCGCGAATTGCACCTGTGGATACTAGCACATACGATCATTGTCGTCCTGGCATTAGGGGTCGCCTTGCTGATGTACCCGGCGGTCTTTACCCGCCCGGCACTGACTGCAATGTCGGCGCGCGCCGTGTTTTTCGGGTTTTGCGGGCTGGTGGCTCTGGTGGTTGGTTACTTTGTAGACCGCCAAGTGGTCATACGTCACTTGCGCACGCAATTGGAAACCGAAATTGTCCATATCTCCGAGATTCGCCGGGAGGCGAGCGTCGACCTGCTGACCATGCTTCCAGGACTCAACAACTTCTGCGACCGTCTGGCGATGGAGTTCCGCCGCGCTTCCAGCACTCAGCTACCACTTTCTTTACTGGCCGTGGAATTGAAGCCCTCTCGCACCTGCGCCGGGCCTGCGGAAACCGAGACCGCTTTCGGGGATGCCGCCAAGACCCTGCTGCGTAAGTTGCGCGGCGAAGACTCCATGTTCCTGTTTGCACCGGGCATCTTTGGAATCGTACTTCCCACGGTCAGCGCTCGTGACGCTTACACCTTGCGCGACCGCTTGATGGATGGACTCCACGATGCCACAGGCGCCAGCAACCGTTTCACCTTCGGCATCAACGTGGTCAATTTCCCTGAGCACGTTGCCACCGCGCGGGAGATGGAGCAATCCATACGGAAGCTCCTCCCCCACAAAGACAACAAGGATTCAAAATTGGGACTGGTTTCACCCGCGTTGGGAATCCAGTAAAGGGCAAACATATGGCAAACGTCGCTGGGATGACCCCCGTGAACTTCCCGGAATCCTCCCCCGGGCCCACCTCGGAGGGAAGGATTCTCATTGTTGAGGATGAGCAGGCCATCGGAGAACTGCTTTCGAGCGCCTTGAGATTAAAAGGCTTCGACTGCCGCAATTGCCTGGACGGGGAGGAAGCCCTGTCATTGCTGGAAAAGGAATCTTTCGACGCGGTTATTTCAGATTTGCGGATGCCCGGCATTACCGGTCTGGAACTGTTGAAAATGGTCCGGCTTAAGTATCCCTTCGTGGCTTTTCTGATGGCCACCGGCGTGGACGAGGTCCGGGTGGGCGTGCAGGCAATGAAAGACGGCGCGGACGATTATCTGGTGAAGCCCTTCAGCATGGAAAATGTGTCGTCGAGCGTCGACCGGGCTCTGGAAAAGAAGCGCCTCGACCGGACGGAGGCGGGTTATCGCCAGAGCCTTGAGTTTATGGTGGATCAGCGCACCAAGCAACTCCGTGCTGCCCTGCAGCAAACCGTACGAATATAGATCCATACGCCCGAAGCCCTGGCCTACAGTCTCCTCCATCCGCTGCGTGGGTCAGTAACCCACCGTGAATCGTTCGCGAGTGTGCTGCGGTTGCTCCAACTCGTCGACGAATGCGATTGCGTAGTCCTCCATCGAGATACGGCTCTGCCCGTCGGCACCAACCAGTAACTGGTCCTTGCCCAGGCGGAACTTGCCGGTGCGTTCGCCGGGAGCAAAGATCGCGGAGGGCGAAACAAACGTCCATGCCAGTTCCCTCTCCGCCCGCAACGTTTTCAGGAACTCCCCGCCAGCGAGTGCCTCCTGCCTGTACTCGGCCGGAAAGTTCGGCGCATTGACAAGAACGACTCCCGGCGCAACCTCCAGACTTCCAGCGCCACCAACCACCAGCAAACGGGGCACTCCGGCTCTTTTAACCGCAGCGATCACCCTGGTCGCGGTCGAATTGACGAACTTTACGCTGTGTATCACCGCATCATGGCCGGCAAGCACCTTCGCCAATGCAGCTTCGTTCCCGACATCTGCACGCACCGGTGCAACACCCGTGCACGGTTCCAGCTTCTCAGGGTGCCGGGCGATTCCGGTGACCTCATGGCCCCGGCGCAGAAGTTCTTCGGTCAGGCGTAAACCCACGTTTCCAGTCGCGCCAAGCAATGCAATTTTCATGATGTTCTCCTATTGTGATCCGAGCCAAAATGCCATTTGAGACTACGATAATTACTCCTTCGTTGAAAGAAACCGGCTGAACTCATTGTCGTGCCTGAACCGAACGCAAAAGCCCCTTGATTGTCGTTCGGGCAAGTTCGTCCTCCATTGCCCGCTCAGCCTCGTCATAGACTGCGCTGAGCACACCTTGGATGTTTCGCCCCACCGGGCACGCCGGATTGGGCGGATGTCTATGCATAGAGAAGGGCGAGCCTTCGTTCACCGCCCGCCGCACGTCCATTAGCGTGATGCGTTCCGGATCAACGGACAGTTCCCAGCCTCCACGATTCCCCGGCTGGGAGGACACGAACCCGCGTCTTCGCAGCACCCCCAGCAAGCGGCGAATGACCACCGCATGGGTATTCACACTCCCTGCGATATATGCAGACGTGAGCGGCTCCCCCCGGCTCGATGCGAGGAGGGCAAGGATGTGCAGGGCAACGGTGAATCGAGTGCTGATATTCATTCGTAACTATTATAGTTACAATATAGGTCAAGGTCAAGAGACCGCTCCTTTGTATTCCATAAAGATCAGGCGCGCAGTTGGCCGGGTGTTCGCGCCGTGCTTTATCGGCCTTACAGCGGGTGCGGAAACCACCTGGGGAATATTCTCAATTACCTTGGGGTAAAGACGAAGGAAGTAAGGCCATCCATCTGGGCGATGCCGCGTGAGAGCTCGGCGATGACGCGGCTGCGCGGAACATGCGGCAGCGCATAACGCTCGAGCATCTCGATGGTTCTGGGGTCAGAGACTTCACCGGTGATCACCAGGACGCGCCCCAGCAGGCTGGGCCGAAGTTCGGTAATGGCGCAGACCATTTCCTCAGGTGGAAGCTGGGCGGAACGGAGGTCAAGCAGAACCGCGTCAAATTGATCCTGGCGAATCATGGAGAGCGCCTGATGAGTATCGCAGGCAGCGTCACCATCGTAACCGAGCCCCGCAAGCAAAACGTACAAAACATTCCGGATCGAGGGTTCATCCTCAATAATCAGAACCTTTCTACGCGGGGGATTTGAGGCCATAGGAATCTCGCCTAAAACAGACTTCTAATTGTAGGAGGCTTTCTTATACCCGATTCCAAGTTGGCCTCCTATAGTACCAAGGTACTATCTTGGCCTGCCCCCGGGCATGCGGGGCTTCGGTTCGCGGGGATTGAAAGGAACCTCAGGCTGCCGGATGTCCTGTGGCCTGGTACGCCGGTTCGTCCCTCTCACGGCCAAAGCCGGAGAGCAACCAGGATTTCTGACCCGGATCTGATGTCTGGGGAGGGTAGCCGGCCGGCAGCGGGAGCCGCCGGCAGTTTTCTCTTGACAACTACGCCACAATAGGCTAGCATGTAGGCACCAGGATGGGCCAGGGCGGGTTGCCCGCCGGTGCTCACCGCCGAGTCAAGAAGCAAGAAGGTACTTTATGGTCTTGTTTTCCAGCTCCAATTCCCCCAAAATTATCCATGACATCGTGTCCGTCTTGCACCCCAGTTTTGCCCCCCGCCCAAAGTTGGTAACATCTTGAAAAAAAAGAACCAAAAAAGCGAATTCCGTTACGCCAAAGCTGAGAACATGTTGAAAAGAAATCCGCTTACAGAATCCATGGAAAACGGGATCATGACAAGACAAAGTGTCCGGCCGCAGAGAGAAAAACTATAGAGGGCAGGCCACGAAAACCGGGCATGGCCTGATGAGAAGTTCGGACTGACGGAGGCGGGCGTGCTATGATTCTCCGCGTGAGTCAGCGGACGCAAGAGCCCATACTGGACGTCCCGCACTCGCATTGTGGCGAGGGAGTGCTTATGCCTTCCCCGAGCGGGGCAAACCACCGAAGGCTCTCCAGTCCGTAGAAAGACCTCTGGCTATGCCAGGGGGATGATTACTGTCGTGTGCATTACTTATACCAAGGAGGTTTACTGTGCCAACTACTGAAAGCAATCTTAACGAAGCGTTTGCAGGTGAGAGTCAGGCGAATCGAAAGTATCTGGCGTTCGCAGGAAAAGCCGAGCAGGAAGGGTTTATCAACGTCGCTCGCCTGTTCCGAGCCGCGGCCGAAGCGGAGACGATCCACGCGATGGGACACCTGAAAGCCCTGGAGGGAATCAAATCGACTGCGGACAATCTGCGCGCGGCGGTCGATGGGGAAACCTACGAGTACACCAAAATGTATCCGCCGATGCTGCAGCAGGCGGTCGAGGATGACCATCGTGCCAAGCGCATGTTCGCGTATGCCGTGAAGGCGGAGGCTGTTCACGCCAAACTCTACCAGATGGCACTGGAAGCTGTAGCCCAAGGCAAAGATCTGAGTGAGGTCGGCTTCTATCTGTGTCCTGTCTGCGGTAATATCGAGTTTGGCAAAGCGCCCGAATCCTGCCCGATCTGTGGGGCAAAGGGTGAGAAGTTCGTAAAGATGTAAAGGCATGCCGCGGTGTAAGCTCGGCATGAACGGGTGGACAGAAACATATCAGGTGAGACCTTAAGCGATAAGGGACGATTCACGAGTGACACTGATTCCCGGGGGGAAGGCCTATGGGTGCGTATACCGTTAAGCTCAAAGAACGTAGAGAAGTTGCCGAAAGCACCATGGCCTTCCTCTTCGACAAGCCTGCTGGTTTTGAGTACGCCGCCGGTCAGTCGGCCGACGTAACCCTCATCAACCCGCCCGAAACTGACGCCGAAGGAAATACGCGGGCCTTCTCGCTGGCGAGCGCTCCCTTGGATCATAACCTGATGTTCGCCACGCGCCTTCGCGATACGGCTTTCAAGCGCGTTTTCAAGACCATGCCCCTGGGCACCGAGATCAAAATAGAGGGCCCCTTCGGATCCATGACGCTGCACAAGAAGGCGGCCCGTCCCGGCGTGATCCTGGCAGGCGGCATTGGCATCACACCATTCCGCAGTATGCTTGTCCAGGCCACCAAGGCGAATACCGGTCACCAACTCATTCTCTTCTACTCGAATCGGCGGCCGGAAGATGCTGCATTCTTAGCCGACCTCCAGGAACTGGCAAAGCAGCACCCAAATTTAACCCTCGTCGCCACGATGACCGGCAAGGATAAATCCCAGGCCGCGTGGGCCGGTGAGACGGGCTACATTAACAACGAAATGCTGGCAAGGTATGTGCAGGATCTCGCGGCACCGGTCTACTACACCGCCGGCCCACCCGCGCTGGTGGCCGGGATGCGCAAGTTGCTCGTCGAGGCCGGCGCGGACGAGGACGAGATCCGCAGCGAAGACTTTTCCGGATATTGAGACAGGGGCTCCCGTGCTGGCGCAATGCTTGGCGCAGCATGGCGGAGCCGTACCCCAACAGGGAGGGCCCAGCGGCGCTGGTCCGAGGCCGAACGCCGTTCGGCCCTCCATCGCGCGTAGGATGTTTGCCAGGAAAACAAGAATTTGTGATCTTGCAAGACAGTGCTCTGGAGCGAAGGGGAAATCAAGGCGAGGATAAGCCATGAAAATCAAGAGAGCGATTATATTTGCGGCACTGGTGTTGGGTGTGGCCATGGTGTGCCTGTGCCCAGCGGAACTGCGGGCTCAGACGGCTCCCACAAAGGCGGGCAGCAGCAAGTCGTACGAAATCGACGTGGCCGGGACAAAAGTCTGGGTGGACACAAATGTTGACTTGCGCGGAGGGGCAAAGCTGCGATTCACTGCCACCGGGAAAATCACCTATCCGGCCGACACATCGGTCAAGGGCAAAGGGCATACGGTGGGGACGTTTGGTCCCGACGGGCTCCCGCGTGGATGGGCTGATCTGATCCATCAATACGCGGTAAAGGACGCTGGCCACGGCGCTCTGATCGGCCGAATCGGTTCTGACGCTTATGCGCAGCCGTTCCTGGTGGGCGCAAGCAAGGAATACGACGTGCCCGTGGCGGGAAGGCTGTTCCTGGGGATCAACCAGAGTATGAGCGAAGCCTCGTCCGCGGACGGAAGCTTCCACATAACGATCGAAGTTCTGGACGAAGGTACAGCGGATGCCACCAGCGTTGGCGGTCCAGTGGAAACCCGCCTTTCAGGCATCACCCTCGATTTGCTGAGCAAAATCCCGCGCCGCAACTCCGATCCCAACGGCAAACCCGGCGACATGGTCAACGTTTTGCTCGTGGGAACGCAGGATCAAGTTCTTCAGGTATTCACCACCGCCGGGTGGGTCCAGGTGGACAAATCCGTGGGGAGTGCAATGATGAATGCCGTAATGGGCACGATCGAGAAGAAGGACTACCTGACGATGCCGATGAGCACGCTCTTTCTTTTCAACCGGGGGCAGGACTATGGATTTGCGCATGGCGAGCCGGTGAAGGTGGCAATGTCACGGCATCATCTGCGCCTCTGGAAATCACCGTATGAGGTCGACGGTCGGCCGCTGTGGTGCGTGGCGGCTACACACGATATCGGATTCGA
>JARLGN010000458.1 GCA_031292775.1 Acidobacteriota bacterium
GAATCAGAGTGTCTCGTTAAGAGTGAGCGGCCAATATACCCAAGAGTCGCCTCCGATCAGTACAACTATTCAATTACGGGGCCTGCTGAGAGTGTTAGTGCTCACCTGAGCGGTTGGAAAATTCGGTCCGCAGGCACTGACAGCGTGGACCATGTTCACGCTAGATTCTGCGCCGAACTACCTGTTCTGCTTCAGCTATTCGGACTGACAATACGTCCCCAGAGTAATGTTTCAATACATAGTTGTCAAGGGATTTCGTAGATGATTACCAGGGAAAAGCCTACGAGGCGAATACATCTTTAAATAATAGATTCCAAGTATCTTGCGAGCATTAAGCCCCCCGGGGAGGTATTTAAAAATTAAGCAATTATGTGGGCTTATCCAACCCTTCTGTACGGGGCGGGGACTGAAGTTCGGATCGCTACCGGGTGCTAGTGTGGCGTCACGTATAATTCTTTGCGATGAATCAATGGGCGGCCTCCTATCCTGCCAGTAGGGGCGCATGGCCATGCGTACTTACAACATCGAGGATCCCCGGCCGCCCGAGTAAAGAATTAGGTGGGACGGCCACGCTGGCACACCCTTGTTCCGCCCTGTTAACAATGCCTGCTGATTTAAGCGGCGGTTCGCCCCCTTGACAGGGTGAACCACGGTGCCTCAGACTTTCGTTTTCATAGGACGCGTTTGGCCTGATTGCTTTCGCGGGCCATGGAAATTACCACGCTCGTTTGCCAAGGAGGAGAATTAATGCTCGACCCTGATCAGGGCCTGCGAGTCCTGGATTGCAAAGCCACCGACCACGAGTACCTGCACAAGGACTTTCACGGCGCGCTGTGTTACGGCATCAAGTATTTGGACGATCACTTTGGGCCCGAGGCCACGACGGCATATCTCCGGCAGGTCGGCCGGAGCTATTTTGCGCCTCTAAGCCAGCAACTACGGGACGAGGGCCTGGCCGCGCTCGAAAAGCATTGGCGGGAGATTTTTACCAAAGAGGGTGGAAAATTCTCGCTGGAGATTCAGAATAGCGTACTGACCCTGACGGTTCATGAATGCCCCGCGATCACCCATCTCAAGAAAATCAACCAACTCTTTACCCCGCGCTTCTGCGAAACCACGGTGGTGGTTAACGAAACGGTTTGCGGCGAGGCAGGGTACAAAAGCAGTTGCCACTACGAGCCCGGCGAGGGCCGATGCGTGCAGAAATTTTGGAAGGAGAAAGAGTGACAGCATGATTTCCTGCAAAGAGTTCATTCCCGCTTACAGCGAGTTGTTCAAATTCCTGGAAGCGCAAGGCGGCAAGGAAGCGGTGGTCAAGTTCTGGGAGGATCTTTCGGACCAGTTCCTGACCAACCTGCACGATCTCACAGCAACCAAGGGATTGGCCGGCTGCTTTGAGTACTGGAGCCACTCGCTGACGGAAGAAGCGGCGGACTTTCGCATGACACTCGATGAGAAGAAAGGGACGTTTGAAATTGAGATGCGCCATTGCCCCAGCCGCGGCCGTCTGAACGAGTTGAAGCACATCGAGCCCTACGAGCACTACTGCGAGCATTGCGACGTGCTATATCGCCGCGTGCTGGAACCCTTCGGATTTAAATACAACATTGACCTCAGCACCTGCAAAGACGCGACCTGCAAGCTGACGGTCATTCAAAAACCTGCCAGAGGAGAGAACGTATGACAGCAATTGCAACCGACCAGTTGGCCATCAACGGAGGCCCGAAGGCCGTATCCAACAAGCTGAAGATGTGGCCCAGTTTCGACGAGCCCGCGATTAAGGCGGTGGAGGAAGTGCTACGGTCCGGAAAGGTGAACTATTGGACCGGCCGAAATGGCATGGCCTTTGAGAAGCGCTTCGCAGAATGGCAAGGAAGCAAATACGCCATCAGCGTCGCCACCGGGACGGCAGCACTGCACGTTGCCCTGGCGGCTTTGGGAGTGGGCCCGGGCGACGAGGTGATTGTGCCGAGTTACACCTTCATCGCCACCAGTTTTTCCGTGGTGCAGGCGGGAGCCGTTCCTCGATTCGCCGATGTGAACATCGCGGACCATTGCATCAGCATCGAATCAGCGGAAAAGCTCATTACCAAGCGGACCCGGGCCATCATTCCCGTGCACTTGTACGGCAACGTCTGCGATATGGACGAAATCATGGCCTTTGCCAAACGGCACAATCTCTACGTCATTGAAGACAACGCCGAGGCATTTGGCGGCTCTTACAAAGGGAAGAAGACGGGAACCATCGGGCACATGGCCGCGTGCAGCTTCTGCCAGAACAAGACCTTCACCACGGGTGGAGAGGGCGGCATGGTCACGACCAATGACGAAGACCTTGCCTGGGTCGCCCGCAGCTTCCGCGATCACGGCTACGACGTGAAGGAACGGCTGAACCTGATGGAGATGGAGCAGAAGCTTCCTTACATCCACAACCGCGTGGGGTGGAATTATCGCATGACGGAAATGCAGTCGGCGATCGGGCTGGCGGAATTGGACCGGATGGATTCCTGGAACATGCCAACCCGCCGCCGGAATGCCAGGATCCTGATTGATGCGCTCACACAAATTCCGCAAGTCAAGTGCCTGCCCATCGACACACCGGAACGGCAGAACGGCTTTTACACCATGGCCTTCTCCCTGGACATTGAGAACATGACGTGCGACATCATGGAATTTGTCCGCGCTGCCGGCGCTGAGGGCACTCCCTGCTGGAAGGTGTTCTGGCCGCAATGCCACACCGAGCGAGCCTTCCGCGACCACCAGGGCTTTGGGCGGTCGGGCTTCCCCTTCACCTCAAAAGAATATGCCGATCCCCAGAGCGTGGATTACAGCAAAGTGGAAGTCCCCAACGCCATCTGGCACGAGAGCCACACGTTTACCTGCTTCGCCTATCCCACATATACCGAAGAGGACATGCACCAGATCGCGGCAGCACTGGTCAAGGTGATCAAGGCATACTCAAAATAGGGTGAGGATTTTCCGGGCTGGGGAAGGATTAAGTAATCATCCTCCGGCAAAGGCGGAGGCATTACCGTGGCTGGCCCCGCAAAGGGGCCTGACTACCACCGCCGGAAAGTGACCCCTCACCCCCACAACCAGCAGAACGTGGGGCCCCCCACCTCGTCCCTCGGCCACCCTCTCCCCTGGGAGAGGGA
>JARLGN010000459.1 GCA_031292775.1 Acidobacteriota bacterium
GCGCAACAAACGCTTGCACGGCGCCAAAATCACCTGCCGGCAAGGCTGCACCGACTGCTGCCACCACCTATTCCAGATAACCGAACTGGAGGCCGCGTTTATCTCGCATGGCGTGAAGAGCATGCCTGCGGAGAAACGGTTGGCAATGGAGCGGCGCGCGCAACAGTATTCAAAGGACAGGTTAAAGCTACTGGACGAACGCCACGTTGCCGACGCGTGGGGTAACCTGCCACCGCCCGGCTTGCGGCTGGCTTGCCCGGCGCTGCAGGATGGAGCGTGCCAGATTTACGAACACCGTCCGCTGATCTGCCGCAAGTACGGCATGCCACTTTACAATCCGCAGAAACCTGATCGGGTGTTTGCGTGCGAGCTGAACTTCCAGCCAGGCGAAGAAATTGAGGACGCACAGCTTGTGCAGATTCACACGGACCTCTGGCACGATGCGAGAGAAGTTCAAGCGGGATACACTCGCCAGGGCGGACGTCGCGACGAGAAACCGATTAGCGTGGCGCGCGCGATTTTGGAGGACTTCGAGAGTTATCTGCCGTAGCGGCGGCTTTACGCCGCCACTTCAACTCGCAGCACCGCCACTCCTGGCTGTGCCGGAAAAACAACACAGGCAGGAGTGTCCTGTGCCGCTGCCCCGCCGCTACGCCGCTGTGTGGTGCCGTGTTTGATGGCGATTCCAGGTCGTCTGACCTTTGCCAGAGGGAGTAGGAGGCGACGATGGAGTTGGCGGCGTCGGGGGCGTGGGGGGGTGTGGACTGGCATGCAGAATACGGATGGCCCCATATTCGGTGTTAATGCGGATCCATGGGCCACCCTTGCCGATGCTGCCGGAAATCGATGGCGTATCGCCTTCCTTCACCAATCTCAAGCCGGGTCCGGTAAAGTCGGACTCAACTTCACCGTGGCGCGAGTAGGCTTCAATCTGGAAATTCGAGTTCGCCGGAAGATTCAGTTCCACGGCGCCATTCTTTGATTCCACCATGATGTCGTGGGTTGGCGGCGTGGAGGCATGCAACGTGACTTGGCCGTTGCTGTCGGTAACGTGGATGCTATGTTTGAAGTCGTTGACGGTGATGTCCTTTTGCTTGGTGGTAATTTCAAAGGGGCCATCAATGCCATTGATTTCCATGGAGCCGACCTCCATGTCAAGACGCCCGGAGAGCTTCTGCGCGGTCATGTTGGTGCGCAAAGACTCGTAGCGCATCGTTTGGGTGATATTGCGAAACTGCAAGGCGCCACTGAATTCGCCGTGGATGGTAACCGTGTCAGAGACGTCGGCCACTTCAATGTCATCGCCGCGGCCATCGACTTCCACACTGCCTTTTACCCCGCGGACTTCCGTGGAGCCGCCGACTTTGTGGATTTTCACGAGGCCTTGGACATTGGTAGCGCGCACATCACCCTTTTGAGTTTTGAGTTCCTGATCGCCAACCATGCCATCAACCGCGATATCGCCGCGCTCCGAAGTGATTTCGTTGCTCGTGGCCTTGGGCACCCGCAGACTTAGATCGACAGTGATGCGGCGGCCCTCATCCGCCAGGGAGCGCCGATTGGAGCGCACCACGTAATGTCCAGCTTCGTCCACCACCTCCAGCTTCAGATCATCCGATATCTTTTTGGCCGCATTCTCGTCGTCGGCGCGGATGGTCTCCTTGGCCATCACGTCCACCGCCGCCTGGTTGGCGCCGGTGATTTCCACGTCGCCGCGCTGATCGTCCAACACCATGTGCGGAGTGGCACCAACCGGCTGGGAAAATGTTTGCGTAAAGTTATAGGAATTCAAAAACATGTTGGAAATTTCGTCGCCGTCAACATGCCATCCCATCGATTGCCAGGGGTGGAGGACCACCTTGGAAACCACGGTGCCCAGAACCAGGATCAACACCAGCATCACCACCTCGCTGCCGGAAAAGAGCGGAGGCGGTGTGGTGTCAGGATGCGCATGCGCCTGCATGTACTCGAGGAGTTTGGATAGTCCCCAAAAGATGATGAGAATGGGCCAGAACTTGGCGATCACTTGCCAGGGATGGATGGCAGGATTGAAATTCTGCCAAAGAAAAATGCCGCCCACGCCAATCAGGGTCAGCGCCCAGAAAATTGATCCACGACGATAGGTGTAGACGCTCATGTTAGACTCCCGCCGGGAAAGGCCGAAGCTCCAAAATCGAAATTCGAAACACGCGAGAAATTCCTCGATTTTCGACTTTCGGTTTTCGACTCAGCCTGCCGATTTCTGCTTACTGCCTACTGCTTCGTGCTTACTGGCCTGTGACTACTTCCGTAACACTTGGGTTTTGACCCCCTCACCCGTCCCGCCCCGGCTGATGACAGCGCCGGTTGCGGTCCACCCTCTCCCCCAAAGGGGCGAGGGATGTAGATTCAAATCACCTCTCCCCTCGCCCCTTTGGGGGAGAGGGGACGGGGGTGAGGGGGTCGCAAGTTCCGCCCACTTACGTGTGACTTGCTCCAAGTCACAGACTGTTTAATCCGACCGCCGCCGGTGGCGGGGCTGCCTACTGCCTACTCGCCATCTTATCCCGGAAACACCCTGCGACTCAGACAATCCATCTCGACACATTGGCACATTCATCCTGCGGGTGAGGAGTTGTCTATAGAGATCGCTTTCGGCTGGTGCACCGGAGGCAAGAGATTCCCCATGGGGATTCCCATCCGCGAGGTTGAACTTCACGGAAAGCTGCAAGCGGCAAATAAACCGACAGCATCCATATGTCTCTCTTGCCCCCTAGAGACAGTTCCCGTTCGCGAATCACCTTTTATTATCATCGACCATACGCATGCCTGTTAAATGAATTGTTTTTATAGCCGGGATAAGTTTTACCTCTACTGTCGCTCACGATCTACTTTGCGGCGTACGATCCCACAGAAGCTCGGGTACGTCCAGAGATGTTTGGGTCGAAACCGGCGTCTTCCCAATGCACGAGTTTGGTTTAACGAATCGTTTACAAATCCAATGAATACTTGACGATTGGTGGCCTTTCCAGTAGAGTCACCTGTGGTTATGGCCAATTGGCGGGTTTCGGCGCACTTGGCTGCAAGGGCAGGGAACCATTCCTGGCCAGACTCCAGCCTATCTTAGCTCCGGGCCTCACCTACTCCCGGCCCGGCTGAAAGAAAATCCGACCCGCGCTTCGATTTCGCCACTCCTCGTCCAAGTGCGGTGAATGGCCTATGCCCGCGTTGTATCGTTAAGGGATGGGGGGTTTTCCATGCTTGCGCGAACCCTCGCCAGGGTTTCCAGCATTCTCGCTTTTCCTTCCCAACCCCCCAGCCTTGGGGTGTTTGCGGTTGACCCTTTCCACAAGGCCAGCGTCGTAGCCCAGCCTGTGGCAACTCGGGACCTTCGGGCCGATCCTAGCCCTGATCTCCTCGTGAGCCTCGCCCCCGACGGCAAAACCACCGACGTCAACAGCGCCATGGCGTTGCGTCAATGCGCGATCAGGTGGCTCCACTGCACGGTGAATATCGTCTGGTTCGTCGCCCTCTTTTTATGTTTACGCACGGTCGGGGTCGCCGCCGCGGCGGCTCCAGCCAACGATTATCTCTCTTTCCTGCGATTAACCCCCGAGGCCGGCTTGCCGACGGACCAGGTGACCCGTATCTTCGAGGACAGCCGCGGGTTTCTCTGGTTCGGGACCTCAGACGGCTTGGCCCGGTACGACAGCCACGAGTTTCGCGTCTTTCGTCCGGATCCAAAGGATCCCCATAGCCTCGGAAACGGCAATGTGACGGATATCCAGGAGGATGCGCAGGGCAATCTCTGGATCGCCACGCTGGGTGGCCTGGATCTCTGGCATCGCGACACGGAGCAATTCTCCCATTTCCGGCACGACCCCGCCAATGCGGCCAGCCTGAGCGACAACGGAATCCGGAGCCTCCTGTTGGATCAAGACGGCTCGCTCTGGGTGGGAACTTCAAACGCGGGATTGAACCATTTCGATCCGCGCTCGGGAAAATCGGAGCGCTTCATGCCGGAGCCGGGCCGGAGCGATAGCCTGAGCGCTGCCTCAGTTGTTTGCCTGTTTCGCGACCGGAAGGGCCAGATCTGGATCGGCACCGGGAACGGCGGATTGAACCGGTTCGATCCCCATACGGGCAGGTTTCAGGTCTATGCGCACGACCCCGGCGATCCGCGCAGCCTCGGCCACAACCACGTCTCTGCCATCGACGAGGATGCCGGAGGTTATCTCTGGGTGGGCACCGATGAAGGAATTTCCCGTCTGGATCCCGAGCGGCGCTTTTTCGAGCGATTTAACGCTAATGTTGACGATCCCGGCGCCCTGCAATCCCGGATCGTGGATGCCGTCAGGGTGGATCGTGAAGGCCGGGTGTGGGTGGGCACGGACGGCGGCGGACTCAGCCGTTTCGACGCCGCCACCCGGAGCTTCATCCACTACCGCTACTCGAAGTATGACGACCACACCCTGGCGAGTGATGTGGTGCGCACCCTTTTTCAAGATCGGGCCGGCGATTACTGGATTGGCCACCATGCCGCCGTAAGCCATGCTGATCGGCTCGCTGCCCCGTTCCGGGTGTTCCGCAGTCTGCCGGGGGAAACGAACACCCTGTCGGACGAGCAGGTGATGTCGTTTCTGGAAGATCCCTCGGGTGACCTTTGGGTGGGCACCGATAACGGCGGGCTGAACCATTGGCAGCCAGCCACCGGGCGATGGACCAGCTATCGGCATGACCCGCATGATCCGCGAAGCCTGGGCGCCAAGGCGGCGTTGACCTTGCTGCGCGATCACCGCGGCCGGCTCTGGGTCGGCACGTGGGATGGCGGACTGGATCGTTTCGAACCCGCCACCGCCACCTTCCACCATTATCTGCCGGACCCCGCCCGCCCCGGCTCGCTGGGCAATCCCCATGTCTGGCGATTGCTGGAGGATCGTCAACACCAGATCTGGGTGGCTACCTCAGGGGGAGGGCTTGATTGTTACCTCCCGGACAAAGACGAATTCATCCATTACCGTCATGATCCGGCCAACCCCCGGAGTCTGAATAGCGACTATGTATCGTCCCTCTTGTTGACGCGGAACGGCACCTTATGGGTCGGCACCACGGAGGGATTGGCGCGATGGGTGCCCGCCACGCAGAGTTGGGACCGCTTCCAGAACCAGGGGGGGAAATCCGGCACATTAAGCAATAACGACATCATTGACTTGCTTGAGGATCGCGAAGGAATAATCTGGGTGTCCACCGGAGGCGGCGGTCTGAACTGCCTGGACCCGCACACCGCCCGGTTCGAGAGCTTCAGGACCGCCGACGGCCTGCCCAGCGATGTTTTGCGAGGCATCCTTGAGGATGACGACGGGATGCTGTGGGTCGCTTCCAACCAGGGATTGGCACGCTTCGATCCCCACACGCGCCGAATCCGCATCTTCGACGAGAACGATGGCTTGCCGGGAGGGCTGTTCTGTTCCAATGCCCGGCTGCGACTGCGCTCGGGCGAACTGCTTTTCGGAACCACGCAAGGGTTCGTGAGGTTCGATCCGCGAGCCCTCCAGAAGAACACCAACCCGCCGCCGGTGGTTCTGACAGGCTTCGAGGTGTTCAATCAGCCGATGCTGCCCGGGTCGCCCGGCTCGCCCCTGCGGCAGAGCATTACGGAAACCCGCCGGCTGGAAATTCCCGCGCGGCTCTCCGTGCTCAGCTTTCAGTTCGCGGCGCTGAATTACCGGTCCCCGGCGCACAATCAATACCGGTTTATGCTGGAAGGCTTCGACAAGGATTGGCGCACGCCGGGTCCCGAACAGCGCGCCACGTACACGAATCTCGACCCCGGCCGCTACCTGCTGCGGGTGAAAGCCGCCGACAGCGATGGAGTGTGGAATGAGGCGGGCGTGAACATGGAGGTGATTATTGTGCCGCCCTGG
Organism: Acidobacteriota bacterium; assembly: GCA_031292775.1. GTDB lineage: Bacteria > Acidobacteriota > Terriglobia > UBA7540 > UBA7540 > Bog-366. The sequence goes on from JARLGN010000459.1 coordinate 5,904, forward strand.
TGGCGGACTTGGTGGTTCCGCGCCGCTGCGGCGCTGGCGTTGCTGGCCGGAGCGGTCACGATGGGCTGGGCCATCTCGGCGCGCCGATCCCGCACGCGGCTGCGCGAGGCGGAACACGAACTGCAGGCGGCCCAGGAGTTGGGGCGGGCAGAGGAGGCAGTTCGGGAGAGCCGTCGCCGGTTGCAGGTCCTGATGGGCAACCTGCAGGGAATGGCCTATCGTTGCCGCATTGCGCCTGAATGGCCCATGCAGTTTGCGAGCGAAGGATGCCTGGCCTTGACGGGGTACACGCCCGAGGAGATCACAAACCCCGGCGGCACGGAGTATGGGAATCTTATCCATCCGGAAGACCGGGATGCTGTTCTTCGGGGGGTTCAAGAAGGCGCGCACGCCGGCCGGCCATTTCAACTGGAGTATCGCATTACGACCAAGGATGGCCGGCTTGTGCATGTTTGGGACCATGGCCTCCTCGTCGCCGGGCCCGGCCGTGAGGAGCAGTGGCTGGAAGGATTCATCACCGACATCACCGAGCGCAAGCGGGCGGAGATGGAACTGCAGCGCGTGAACCGTGCCCTCCGAACGATCAGCGCGTGCAATCAAGTTTTGGTGCGGGCCATGGAAGAATCCCATTTGTTGGAGGATATTTGCGGAGTCTTGGTAGGTGAGGGCGGCTACCGCATGGCCTGGGTGGGATTTGCTGAACACGATGAAGGCCAGTCCGTGCGCCCGGTGGTCCATGCCGGCTTTGAGGACGGGTATCTGCAAATCGCCAGGATCACCTGGGCAGACACGGAACTCGGGCAGGGGCCAACGGGAACAGCGATCCGTACCGGAAAGCCCGGTGCGGTTCGTTTTATTAACCATGATCCCAGTCTCGCCCCCTGGCGGGAAGCAGCGCTCAAACGGGGATATGCCTCCAGCGCAGCCCTGCCAATCCATGTGAATGACCATGTTCTGGGGGCACTGACGGTTTATGCGCAGGAGTTGGATGCTTTTGATTCCGCGGAGATGCAGTTGCTCACGGAGTTGAGCCACGACCTTGCGTATGGCATCGAGGCCTTGCGCACAAGGGTCGAGCGCCGGCAGGCGGAAGCGGCGAGCCAGGAGGCCGAGAACCGGCTCGCGGATATCATTGAGTTTCTGCCCGATGCCACGTTTGTGATTGACCAGGACAAGAGGGTCATTGCCTGGAACCAAGCCTGTGAAGCCTTAACCGGCGTGAAAAAGCAGGCTTTGCTGGGTCAGGGAGATTACGCCTATGCCGAGCCGTTCCTCGGCGAGCGGCGGCCGATTCTGATTGATTTGGTGAATCTGTACGCGCCGGAAGTGGAGGCCACCTACAATCATGTCCAGCGGAAGGGTGGCATGATTTTTGGTGAGATCTTTATCCCGCGCTTGAATGGTGGGCAGGGGGCTTATCTGTCGGGTGTGGCTTCGCCCTTGTTCGACCGGGAGGGCCGTCGTTGCGGCGCCATTGAGACCATTCGGGATTTGACCGAGTACAAGCGGGCGGAAGAGGCGCTCCGGCAAAGTGAAACCACGCTGCGGAGCGTGCTCAAGGCCGCTCCGGTCGGCATTTGCATCATGAAGGACCGCGTGTTTCAGAGCGCGAACGAGCGCTGGCATGAGATCGTCGGCTACACGGAGGCGGAAATGCTCGGCCAGACCGCGCGGCGGCTGTATGAAAGCGAGGAGGAATACCAGCGCGTGGGACGGGAACTTTACGCGGACCTCCCGAAGCAGGGGTTGATCTCTGTTGAGACCCGGCAGCGCCGAAGCGACGGCGCGTTACTCGATATCGTTTTGACCGCCGCGCGGCTCAACCCCCGCGACGCGTCCGCCGGCAACGTGGTGGCGGTTCACGACATGACTGAGCGCCGACGCGTGGAAGAGGCGCGGCGCGAGAGCGAGCGGAAGTATCGCGAACTGGTGCAATATGCCAACAGCATCATCCTGCGCTGGACGCGCGACGGACAGGTCCTTTTCCTGAACGAGTTTGGCCAGCGCTTCTTCGGCTACACGGAAGCTGAAATATGCGGCCGGCATGTGATCGGCACAATTGTCCCGGAAACCGAGAGCACCGGCCGGACCCTGCCCCCGATGATGGACGAGATCGGCGCGGACCCGGCGGCGTTTGAGCAGGTCGTCAATGAGAACATGCGCCGCAACGGCGAGCGCGTCTGGATTGCCTGGACCAACAAGGTTGTGCTGAACCAGCAGGGGCAGGTGTCTGAAATTCTCAGCATCGGTACGGACATCACGGCGCGTAAACAGGCGGAGGAAGCATTGCGCGCCAGAGAGACTCAGCTCCGGCTGATTCATGACAACAGCTACGATGTGATGTTCGCCATTGGCGTAGAACCCGGTGATCATTTCCGGTTCATCTCGGTCAACCACAAATTCACGGAAGTGACCGGTTTGCAGGAAGAGCAGGTTGTCGGCAAGGCTGTCCAGGAAATTATTCCAGAACCGGCGTGCGCTCTCGTTTTGGGGAAATACAAGGATGCCATTCAAAGCAGGCAGCCCGTTCACTGGGAGGAAGTTTCCGATTATCCCGCCGGCCGGAAAATAGGTGAAGTCACCATTGCCCCGGTGTTTGACTCGGCTGGAAACTGTACGCAACTGATCGGGACGGTACACGACGTAACCGAGCGCAAAGAGGCGGAGGAGGACTTGCGGCGTAGCGAGAGCAAGTATCGCACGCTGGTAGAGACGTCACAGGATGTCATCTGGTCGGTAGACAATGAGTGCCGGATTACCTTTATGAGCCCCGCCGCCAGACACGTTTACGGGTACGAACCGGAGGAGCTGTTGGGGCGTCATCTTACTGACCTTGTTCCGCCAGAAGGGTTGGAAAGGGAGCTGCAAGAGATTGAGAGGGTGATGGTAGGGGGAGCCTCTGAGGGCTATGAACATGTCTTCCTGCGCAAAGATGGAACACCTGTGTACTTGAGCTGTAATTCCGTCGCTTTGCACGACGATCACGGCCACGTGATCGGCGCGATGGGGGTGAGTACGGACATCACCGAGCGCAAGCGGGCGGAGGAAGAGTTGCGGGCGATCCAAGCCAGCCTTGAACGGCGGGTTACCGACCGCACCGCCGAACTGGCCGTGGCCCGGGACCGCGCCGAAATGGCCGATAGAACGAAGTCCGCCTTCCTGGCCACCATGTCGCACGAACTGCGCACGCCGCTCAACTCGATCATCGGCTTCACCGGCCTCCTGTTGCAGGGTCTGGCGGGGCCGCTGAACGCAGAACAAGCCAAGCAACTTGGCATGGTCAAAGAAAGCGGGCAACATCTGCTGGCCCTCATCAATGACGTGCTGGACATCTCCAAGATCGAGGCCGGCCAAATCGAGATTGCCAACGCCCCGTTTGACTTGCCCGAATCCATTCAAAAGGTCGTGCAAACGGTGACGCCGCTGGCCAACAAGAAACGGTTGCCGTTAATCGCGCAGATCGCGCCGGGCGTGGGCCAGATTACCAGCGACCGCCGGCGCGTGGAGCAGATCCTGCTGAACTTGTTGAGCAACGCGATCAAGTTTACCGACCGGGGCGAGGTCACGCTGACCGCGGAAATCACACCCGGCACACGCGACAATCCGCATCCCGCCGTCCGCATTTCGGTGGCCGACACCGGCATGGGCATCAAGCGTGAGAATTTGGACAAGCTGTTCCAACCCTTCCGCCAGCTTGACACTGGACTGACGCGCCAGCACGAAGGGACGGGGCTGGGGTTGGCCATCTGCAAGCGGCTGGTCGGGCGGTTGGGCGGCACGATTACCGTTGAGAGCGAGTGGGGAAAAGGAAGCACCTTCCTTTGCACACTCCCCATCGATCCCGAGAGGAAATCATGAAACCCACGATTCTTCTTATCGAAGACAACGAACAGAACCTCTATCTTGCCACCTTCTTGCTGGAACAGAACGGCTTTACGGTGGTCCCGGCCCGAAGCGGGCCCGAGGGGATTGAACTGGCTGGCCGCGTCCAGCCCGCCCTCATTATTCTCGACATCCAGTTGCCGCAGATGGATGGTTACGCCGTGGCGCAGGGGTTGAAGCAGAACCCGGTCCTGAAGGATGTGCCCATTGTGGCGGTGACTTCTTACGCGATGGTGGGCGACCGGGAGCGAGCTTTGGAGGCCGGTTGCACCGGCTATATCGAGAAACCCATCAACCCCGATACGTTTAGAACCCAGATCGAAATGTATCTGAAAGCCCGGTCTGCGGGCGGAGAGACTCAATCATGACCATCCTCATTGTGGACGACAACGAGATGAACCTCTATCAACTCCAGGTTCTCCTGGGCGCCAGCGGGTATCAAGTCGTCACCGCCGCCAATGGAGCCGAGGCGCTGACCACGGCGCGGCAGAACCCGCCGGACCTGATTGTCAGCGACATCCTGATGCCGGTGATGGACGGGTTTGCCTTGTGCCATGAGTGGAAGAAGGACGAACGCCTGCGGCAAATCCCGTTTATTTTCTACACCGCGACTTACACCGATGAGCGCGATCGGCAATTCGCGCTCAGTCTTGGCGCGGAGCAATTCCTGGTCAAACCGGAGGAACCGGAAGTCTTCATGCGAACAATTCGGGAAGTTATCCAGCAAGTCCAGCTTCCGCCCGCCCCGCCTGCCAGCCTCCCGGTGGAAGAGCCCCCAAAAGAGGAATCGGGTTATCTGAGGCAATACAACGATGTGCTGATCCGCAAGCTGGAACAGAAGATGCAGAAACTGGAGGTGGCCAACCGCGAACTGGAGCGGGACATCACCCAGCGGAAACGGGTGGAGCAGGAACTGCGCCGGGTGAACCGCGCCCTCCAAACGATTAGCGAGTGCAACCAGGCTCTGGTAAGGGCTACGGAAGAATCTCATCTGTTGGATGATATTTGCGGAATCCTGGTGCGTGAGGGCGGCTATCGTATGGCCTGGGTGGGCTTTGGCGAACACGATGAAGGCAAGTCAGTGCGCCCCGTGGCCCATGCCGGTTTCGAGGAAGGGTACCTCCCAACAGCAAACATCACCTGGGCAGATACTGAACACGGGTGGGGGCCCACGGGGACAGCGATTCGCACGGGGAAGCCTGTGGTAACTCGAGACTTTGGGGCCAACCCCAGCCTCGCTGCGTGGCGCCAGGAAGCCCTCCAACGGGGTTATGCTTCCGCCACCGCCCTCCCGATCCTCGTAAACGACCAGGTCCTCGGCGCCCTTTCGATTTACGCGAAGGAGGTGGATGCGTTCGATTCCGAGGAGATGCAGCTTCTCACGGAATTGAGTAATGACCTGGCGTATGGGATTCAGGCACTGCGCACCAGGGCCGAGCACAAACGGGCGGAAGAGGAAATCTCTCACCTAGCATCCTTCCCCATGCTCAACCCTCAACCAGTCATCGAGGTAGACCTGGACGGGCGGGTGTGTTACAGGAATCAAGCCGCTCGGCAATTCCTGCCCGACTCATTCCAACTGGCAACCAATCACCCCTTTCTAGCCAACTGGTCGGCCGTAGTGGATGCCTGTCGGCGCGGCGACGATCCGCCGACCCGCACGGTGCCCATCGGCGACCGCTGGTATGAGCAAGTAATCCACTATGTGCGGGATACACAGCGCGTCCGCATTTACAGCTTTGAGGTCACCGAGCGCAAGCGGGCGGAAGAGGCTCTGGTTGAGGAAAGGCACCTTCTCCATACCCTTATGGATAATCTCCCCGACAAGATCTACTTCAAGGATCGGGAGAGCCGCTTCACCCAGATTAATCTGGCGCTCGCGAAAGAATTGAAGCTAAGCCACCCTGCCCAAGCGGTCGGCAAGACGGACTTCGATGTTCTTCCCGGAGAGCAAAGCAAGGAGTTCTACCGGGATGAGCAGGAGATCATCAGGACCGGCCAGCCGTTAGTGGATAAAGAGGAGAAGTTAATCTGGCCAGGTGGCAATATCACCTGGCTCTCGACCACGAAGATGCCCCTGCGCGACCCTAATGGGAAGATCGTCGGAACCTTCGGCGTCTCGCGTGACATTAGCGAACATAAGCGGGCGGAAGAGGAGCTATTGTTCAAGACGGCGCTTCTTGAGGCGGAATCGGAGACCACAATCGACGGGATCCTGGTTGCTGATCGCTCCGGGCAGGTGCTGCTGGCCAACAGCCAATTTGCCAGAATGTGGAACATTCCTGATGAGACCATCCGCGCCAAAGA
>JARLGN010000460.1 GCA_031292775.1 Acidobacteriota bacterium
CCATAATCATGGGAATGGCGTGCCAGTGGTCGGGGGTGGCAATGATCACCGCATCGATGTCCTTGCGGTCCAGCACTTCACGAAAATCGTTATACCCCTTGGCAGCTCCGTTAGTCAGCATGATGGCCGATTCACGATTGGGAACATAGGGATCGGCGACCGCGACGCAATCCACCTGCCCGGTGCGCAGCATGTCGCGCAGGTCAACCTGGCCCATCCCTCCCGCCCCAATCAGGCCCACGCGGATGCGGTCATTCGCTCCCAGGACGTTACGAACCATCGGTCCGGCACTCATCGCCAGGCTGGCGACGCCGAGCGCTGCGGATTTATTGAAGTCACGACGACTGACTTTAAGATTTTCCATGAGGACCTCCGGCCTTGAAGGCTTGGGGAATTTGGTAACCCGCAATGCCGGAGCGTTGGATAGAGAACCAATGCGCCGAACGGCTTGCGGCACCGTGAACTTGCGCGCGAACTATACCATAAAAGGTTCGGAACGGGCGGCCGTAGAGACTTGACCCACCAGCCACAAGCAAGCACCTGGGGATGCATGCCGCCGCCGTTGTAAGCTGCTCCACCCCGCGCAAGCAAAAGAGCCTTTACTTACCGCAGGACAAAAGGCCAAAATGGAAAATCCTGGCACGTGATGAACACCTGCAAGGGAAGGCCGTAATTCTTTGGCCATCCTGGCAAGAAATTTCAATTGTAGGAACCTCCACAGGGGCATTTGCGACGCCGGCGCACGACGAAGGTGGGTCATTGCCAAAGGCCGTGCAGTGCCATCGAGAACTCATTCATGAAATTCTGGATCAATTCCCTTCCCTCTCCCCAACCAACCACGCGACGCCTTCTGGCGGGAATCGCGGTTGCTGTGCTTCTGGGCATCTACGCTGTGGAAGTAACGCGCGCGTCCCGAGATCTTTCCGCCACGTGGGATGAGCCCTGCCACATTCTGGCCGGCTACTGCTATTGGCACGCGGGTGATTACGGCTTCAATCCGGAACACCCACCGCTGGCAAAGCTGGTGGGGACGTTCCCGCTTTTGTTCATGAATCTGAAAGTGCCTTCCGTGGGGCGCGACGATTCCAAACCCACCTCCGTGATACAAGGGCGGGCGCTTATCTACGGAAACGACGCTGACACTCTTCTGCTCCGGATGCGTCTGGCCGAAGCGGTCGTGGGGTTGCTTCTCATCCTGCTCCTGTTTGAGGCTGGGTACCGGATGTTCGGCGCCGGCGTTGCCTGGATCGCCGCGGTGATCGCGGTGTTCGAACCCAACCTGCTGGCCCATTCAACCCTGGTCACCACGGATTTTGCTTTCACCTGCTTTTATCTGGCGGCCGTTTACGCGCTCTGGCGCCTGGCCGAGCGACCCAGCCTTCTTCATCTTGTGGGATGTGGCGTGATGAGCGGGTTGGCGCTGGCCTCCAAGCATTCCGCCATCCTGTTGCTTCCTACGCTGGCATTGCTGGTAGCCGCGGAAATCACCTTCCGGGTCAAAGCGGCAGTTCAGAGCGGGTCCACGCAACAGCAGGTCCTCTGGAAGGAAATCTCAGTTTGGGCTGGCAGACTTATCGTTATTTATGGCCTCGCGGTACTTGTCCTGTGGGCTTTCTACGGGTTCCGGTATCAAGCTCGCCCCGACGGCATGCCGCTTTGGCAAAGCCTCGCGAGCTACACCGCGCTGCTGAAGGGACACCTTGCGCCCTGGCTGGTGAACACAGCAGCGCGTTACAAGCTACTGCCCGAGTCCTATCTGTTCGGGCTCACCGATGTGCTGTTGGTCACCGCCGGCCCGCGTTTATCTTTTCTGCTGGGCAATCTTCATCCACATGCCTTGTGGTATTACTTCCCCGTCGATTTCGTGATCAAATCCACCCTCGGATTTCTGGCCTTGATCATCTTGGGGGTGGCGGCCGTAAAGAGCTGGTCGGGAGAGCGCCACCGCAAGGCGGCTTACATCCTGATTCCACCCGCGTTTTTCATGGGAATCGCCCTGACTGCGGGCACCAACATGGGAGTGCGGCATATTCTGCCGATTTATCCCTTTATGATCCTGGCAGCCGACGCAGGGACCTGGGAGCTGGCACAGCGGAATCGCGCATGGGCCGTGGCAGTCGCGGTACTGATTGCATTGCATATCGGATCCTCGCTGCGTACGGCTCCCGACTACCTCGCCTACTCCAACGAACTTTTTGGTGGCACATCGCAGACTTATCGGAATCTTTCCGATTCCAACGTTGATTGGGGACAGGGGATGCGCGAGGCCGGACTCTACCTGAAGCGCCGCAATATTCAGGATTGCTGGCTCGCTTACTTCGGCACGGCTGATCCGGCCTATTATCACCTTCCCTGTAAGCCGCTGCCAGATCCCTTTCTCCGGTGGTGGAAAGAACCCATTCAAGTTCCGCCAGAGTATTACCACGGGGTGGTTCTGATCAGCGGGACAGAAGTGGCCGCGCCCTACTGGGGTGCGGGCGGGCTGAACCCTTACAGCCAATTTCTGCATGAAAAACCGGTGGCCAATATCGGTGGCTCGGTCCTGGTGTATGAAGGAGTGGTGGATTTGCGCCGGGCTTGCGCCATTGCCCACATGTATAAAGCCTGGGATCTTATTGCCGCCAAGGATCAGGAGGCGGCAATCCAAGAGGCGCTTAAAGCAGGAGAGCTGGCCCCGGACCATCCCGGCCCGCCTTTTATCGTTGGGTATATTCTTGCTCAAGGCAAGCGAACGGAAGCCGCCCGGATCCAATTCGAAGCCGCGCTGAAGCTCGCCGAAGCCGCGCAACCCGAGTATCAGGAATTATGGGTGATGGCCACAAAAGCGCAATTGGCAATTTTGCCTTAGCCCCCGGCCTGCCCTGTGGCGAAGCCAATTCAAGCGAGTGCGTTCACCGGGGCGGCAGACCGGAAGCACTAGGAGCGCTCAATGTCACCGCACGGGTCAAGCTGACGTCCATTTCCGTGTAAGCCGGCAGAATCACGTCGCGACCGTGGCGGGTCAGCATAAAGATCGTGGTCGCGCCAACCGCGGCAATTTTGGCCACGCCGGCTGTGGAAGCATCGGTGGCGGTTGAACTGATCATTTCAATGATCAATTGCGTGGTATCGTCAGAAACCTTGGAGAGCCCCCCGGTAACGCCAAAATCCAGCAGAAACCTTGCCTTTCCCGGACTTTGGGCGTGGATTCCTCCCTCGGAATCCATGGTCATGTGAGTTCCCTTGTCCACTTCGGCGGCAACGGGGGAGGCGGCGATCGGGGTGGCCGCGCCACTCGGCAAGGCCAAACGCGTGAACAGAATATTCAGCGAGCCGGGGCGATACAAGCGGCGCGGCGCGATGCTCTTCGCCAGCGTGCCTTGCAGAATGCTGCCTTGCGGAATGGCGATGCTGGAACCCACCAGCACCGGCTCCAGCAGCACGGCCTGAAATGACTGGCCCTGGTGGTCCCGGGACGCACTGAGGCCATGGAGCAAAACCAGGCGCATGCGAGTGCCGTCAGCGACGGTGCAAGGCTCCGCGCATGATGCCGGTACGCTGGGGGGCTTGCCGCCACGCGCTGCCAGGAGCGCCGGAAAAGTTATACCCTCAGGCTCCACCTGCAAGGTCAATACCCATGGAGGCATGGATTTCTGTTGCTGCGATTTCAGTCCACGCCCGCCTTCGTTTCCGCCAGAGTTCCCCGCCCCGTCGACATGCTTCCTTGCTTCCGCACTTAGCCCGGCTCGCTGCGACAAGGCGATAAACGTTGCTCGCAACGGCACCTGCGCCCCTCCGGGCATCAGCACGTTCACAGACCGGAATCGCGCTACAAAATCGTGCCGGGGCGTAAAAAGGTGAATCACAAACGGCCGGTCATCCACCCGATAGGACTTCATTTGCGGCTCGATTTTGTCCACCACCAGCCGAACCGGACTGCCCTGGGGAAAAACTTCCGTATCGCGCCAATAAACACTGCGCACCAGCTTGCCTTCCAGAATTGCTCCCGGCGCGGTTTTCTTGAGCTGGGTGCGGCCCTGCATGGCAATCCAAATCACCGGAGCCTGCCCGTCCGCGCTCTGCGCATACGCACACATCACCGTCGCCCAGGTAAACAATGCTGCGCACACAAATCTCTCGATAGTGGGAGCCTCCAAGGTTTCATATCCTCCATTACAGGGATTGCCGCGCAGGGATGATATCACTAATTCAGATGTGGCAACGCGGCCTGGCCGCCACAACGGGCCTTGCAGGGGCGCATGGCCACGGGCACCGACTTCCGCAATTGGAAATTGGCGTCAATAAAAGGGGGGATTCACTACGGTAGGATCGCGGATTCCACACCACCGGCTTCGCTTCCGGCGCGGGCTGGCGACTTGGTGGCGGCCATCAGCAAGAACCCGACGGTTGCAGCCACCAGCGTAACCAGCAACTTGGGGCGAACCGCGTAACTGGCGAGAAAACCGGCCAAGGGGCCGCCCACCGCGCTTCCCACAAACTGTGCGGTGTTGTAAAAGCCCAGGGCCGTTCCATAGGAGGCCGCCCCTGCAGTCTTACTCACCAGACTGGGGAGAATTGGCTCAAGCCCCGTAAAACCAATGTAGAAGAGCGTTCCGGCAAAGAAGACGGGAAGCAAACGCAGGGGGTCCAGGCCCATCCAGGCAGGTTCAAACAGGAGCAGGAAACTGGGAATAAACATCAGATACGCAAAGGCGGAAAGCGGTCGCGCCCACCCTTTGTCAGCCCCCTGGGAAAAACCAAACATGGTGAAGGCGCTGATCACCATCATCGGCAGCAGTAGCATATAGTAGTGTGTCAACTTCAAATGGTGCTGGTTTGTGACGATCAGGGGGAAATTGAAGAAAAAGATCGACATGAAGAAATTAATCAGGAACCCGCCCACGGCGTAGGCAATAAGGGGGGGATGGGCAAAGACTTGCGCCATGGGAGCTGGCGGTTCCCGCTTCGGGTCTTCGGCCTTCAGGTAGCGGGCCAGCAGAATGTCTGTACCCAGTCCCAGGATTCCCGTCATCCAAAACAGCGATGCCGTGCCAAACCATCCGGCCAGGATGGGCCCGCCAATAATTCCTACGGCAAATGACACTCCGATGGGAATGCCCAGCATTGCCATGGCAGTGGAGCGCTGCTCGGGCTCAACATAATCGGCCACGGTGGCAAAGGCCACGGAGATAATCGCTCCCCCACCCTGCACCAGCCGCCCGAAAATCAATTCCCAAATTTGCCACGAGTGGGGAAAGAGCGGAGGCAAGGCGCAAAGGAATGACCCCACGCTAAATAGCGTCATGCCGATTATCAGCACCTTGCGGCGGCCAATGCGATCGGAAAGTCTGCCGAGGGGTATTTGCAGAATCGCCATGGTCAGCGCATAAGCACCAAAGGCGAAGCCAACCAGGAACTTCGAGTTGGTGAACCGGAGCCCGTAAAGGGTAAAAACCGGAAGGACCAGAAACAAGCCCAGCATGCGCAATCCCACCATGCTGGCAAGGGTGAAAAGCACCTTCTTTTGCGTTGAGGTAAAGGTGAAGCGTTGGCGAACAGTGGTTTTGGACATTCGTCAAAAAGGGTAAAGTTTAAGGGGTAAAGAGTAAGACCCTAAGGACAAGGTTTAGAGTGCAAGATGTAAAAGCTAATAGTGCTTTATTACCCTTTAAACTTTATACTTTACTTACATTTCAACATATTCCGCGTGCACTTGTTTCGGCAGCAATCCTTTTTCGAACCCGCGGTCAAGCAGCGTTTGCACTGCCTGGCGACCGCGGTCACCGTAGTCAAGCGTCCACTCATTCACGTACATGGCAACGAAACGGTCCGCCGTGGGAGTATCGAGACCGCGCCCGAATTGCAAGGCATAGTTCAGCGCCTCTTCACGATTGTCCAGAGCGTACTGGATGCTTTCTTTCAGCAGTTGAGCCGCCGCGCGCACGGTACTGGGGTCAAGCGAACGCCGGATGAGGTTGCCACCCAGAGGCAGTGGCAGGCTGGTTTCCTGATGCCACCACTCACCCAAATCCACGATCTTCTTCAAACCCGACTCGGCGAAGGTCAGTTGGCCTTCATGGATCACCACACCGGCATCTGCCTCGCCCCGGCTCACGCAACCGAGGATATCATCAAAGGGTTTAAATACCGGCTCGAACTCGCGTTCATAGAGCTGCATTACCAGGAACGCGGTGGTCATTTTCCCCGGGATGGCAATACGTTTGCCGCGCAAGCCATCCGTGCCGGGGGTGGAACGCGCAACCACAATCGGCCCGTACCGCTCACCGAAACTCGCCCCCGAGGGCAGCAGGATGTAATGATCCGCCAGGTAAGGGTAGGCGTGAAACGAAGCGGCCGTAATATCGTAGACCCCCTGCAAAGCCTTCTGATTCAGCGACTCGATATCCTCAAGAACATGCTTGAATTCCAGGTTATCGCCCCGCAGCTTCCTGGTGGCCAAGGCGTAGAACATGAAGGCGTCGTCAGAATCGGGGCTGTGCGCCAGATTCAGGGACACCTTACGCGGCTTAAGTTCGTCAGTCTTTTGTGTACTCGAGGATGACATGCAAGCTCTCAGTGCAACGTCTTTGGTTCAGGTTAATGACGTATTCTATCACAGGTGCAATAAAAGACACACCCAGCGCCAGCATATTTAACATGGGTGTATGCGCTCATGTAATATGGCCGTTATAAACCAATGAATGTCTGGCTATCGTCCGGAAAGACATGGACGGCCCTATTCATCCCTACCAGCCCAGGCCCCGCAAGACGCTCAATTTAGGGCTTCGCTGCGGGCGCGGCCGCATCCAAACGGGCGCGAATGGCGCGCTTCGCCCGCAAAGCCGCTGCCGCCACGTCCGCATCATTATCGTGTTCCAGCCGGTCGAGTTGTTGCAGGCTGCCCTGATCCCCACTATACATCAGTACCACGCACAGACGTTTCCGAATGCCGGAATCCGGACTCTGCAAATAAGGGTAAAGCTTGGTAAGGAAAGCCGGATTTCGGCAGAGTTCGGTAAGGTAGGAGCGGGCAACATCACCGCGTATCTTGGAGCTCAGTTCGCTCACGATGTCGGTTACGGCGTCATCCTTGCCGAGGCTTGCCAGGGCGAATTCCATGGCGAGTTTGGGGCTGGCGTCTTTTTCTGCGCTGAAAGCCTTTTCCAATTCACTCCGGCTTTGGGGATCCGCGGCGCGTGCCAATCCCTCGCCCGCCCCCTGACGAACGCTCTTGTCATCACTCCACAACGCTTTGGTGAATATCGGCACGGAGACCTTATCACCCAGGAAAGCCAGTCCCTGCATCGCCGCGACCTGGTCTTTCTGATCAGGGTCAGTCTGGAAAATGGTCTGCAACTTGGGCAGGGCTTCCTTCGCCCTCAGAATCCCCACGGCCACGCTGGCATCGCGTTTAACATCCTTGTTGGGCGAGTCGAGCAAATCTACCAACTTGGGGCCTGAATCCAGATCCTTGATCTTGGTAAGGGAGTTGATTGCTTCGCGGGCCAGGTCCGTATCGGAAGCATGTGCGGCCTTCACCAGGTCCGGAACTGCCGGTTTCGAAACCAGGATTCCCAAACCCTTGGCGGCTTCACGCGAACCGTCGCTGGAGCGCGTGTCATTCATCGCGGCAATCAGCGTGGTAGTCACGGTGGGGTCCACGGCAATTCCCGGGTCAATTCTGGAATCATCCGGCTGGAAATGGTTGCTGGCTCGTTGCCAATTCTTCTTCATAAACCCAGTCAAACCAGAGGACGGGATCACGCCGGAGTAATAGCCCACCAGGCATTGCACCGCGGTAACACGCACGCCATCGTCCGTGTCCTTGGTAGCCTGTTCGAGAGGCGGCAGAACGTCTGTCTTATGGAATTGCACCAACGCCAGCACCACTTCACGCCGCACCTTGGAACTGGGATCGCTTAACGCTCCTGCCAGCGCAGGGATGGTGGTAACATCACCTTCCTTACCAAGGCTCTGGGCTGCCTTGGCGCGCACGCTGTCACTGTGCCCCTGCTTCAGCAACATCACCGACGGATTGCTGCTTCCGGTCGAGGCGGCAGGAGGGGCAGCGGGCTTGTCACCCTGCGCGTAGATCACCGCAGCGCTTGAAACGCATATGACTAGTAACATCATCAATTTGACAGAATGCTTCATTTTATCTCCGTGGTCCTTACAGCCTATCCACCCTGCGGCAATGGCACAAAAGCCGCGACGGCGTTGGGCATCGATAGGGAGTCGCTCACGTGCCCAGGGGCGTTCAGCGTCATAATCCTGACATCCGGGCAGGAAGCCACTCTATCTTAGGATCCTGGTTTTACCATGGTGGTTATCGTAAGGACTGTTTTACCGTTGTCACCATTGGGCGCAATGGCGATACTGATCATGCCGTTCGATCCCGCAAGCTGAACCGATGCCGTGCCGCCACTTTCCGTAAACACGGCTTTTGCCCCCAGTTTGTCTTTGTAGAACGCAGCGACCTTATCCACGGAATCGTCCGTCAAGTACTGTTGTATCTTCAAGCCGCCCATGGAAAGTCCCCCTCCGCCCTGTTTAGCGGTGGCGCCAGGATAGATCGGAACTCCCATGTCAACCACAGGAGCCGCCGCCTCGGTTGAGGGCGCACTTGGAGTCTGTTGGATGTGCACTTCCCGGGTTCCCGTCGACATGGGGAATGTCGAGCGGACGCTGCTCTCGATTTGGTTCACCCTCTGCTTGGCGCGGTAAATCATGTATACGCACGCCCCGGCTCCCAATAGGGTAATAAAAATAAATATGGCCACCACGATCAGAATAATCTTCATAACCGGGCTGCCCGACGAGGGTTTTGGCGCCGCCGCCACGGGTGCAGACACCACGGGCGCGACCGGCATTGGGCTTGGAGGTGCCGCGGCCGGAATATTCCCGGCTACAGCTGGGGTTGCGGGCGCTGGGGCGGAAGGGCCACCTTGAGTTGCTCCACAACCAGTACAGAACATCATTCCCGCTGACAGGGGGGCGCCACATTTAGTGCAGAACTGAGCCATCGGATGTTCCTCCTCTTCACATCAGTCGACTAGGGAAGCCGCAACCGAATCCCGCGCCGCCCGACATGGGGCGCGCCAATGGGATCGGACACGGAGAAATGACTTCCTGATAGTCGCGGAGCATAACACTTTTCAGGCTCAGAGTCGAGTCAGGCCACGGGTTTGGTAATTGGCCATTATTCCCTTGACAGTAGCCTCGTATTGGAGTGCGACGACTCGTCGCACTCCAAAAAGTCGCTGCGCATGCACGTGTTCAAAAATCATGGCTAACTCACTTATTTTCAACAACTCATCCAGAAAATGCCCTAAGTCGTTTGTTTTCATAAACTCATTGGGAGCACTTTTTTTGCCCCTTTGTTTTCAACAAACTATTGGGAGCAACCTTCATTTTTAACATCTTTTTTTCTGTTGCCCCTTGTTTTCAATAACTTATTGGGAGCACTTTTCTTGGCCCTTTGTTATCAATCGGTTATTGGGGGTGAGTTTCATTTTTGACCTCTTACAGTGTGTGGGCGCCTCCGTCTGATTTCATGGACAAATTGGCATTTCCCCAGTCCCGCCGCGACCCTGCTTGCCTTTCCGCCATCAGACCTTGCCTGCCTCCCGTCACGGTTAACCCGTCACGACTCTTGTTGATGGGGCCGCGCCTCTGCCACCCCTGGTGCGCAATTCCACTCGGGCACAGTTCTCCCTTCAAAACTCCCGCATGATGGTTGCCATAGCCTAGTACGATTTCTTCGCTTTTCCTACCGGTAGGAATAATCGTGTCGAATTCTTCCCGCCAGGCGCGCATTTCTCGCCCGACGCGGGGAATTAGCCTGAATTTCTCACCACGGCTTGGGAGGGCGGAGCCTCACAGGCGGCGGAAAAACGTACTGGTGCTGTGCAGATCAGCACCTCTCCGGTTCAACACCACCCCGTCGCTCGGCGCGCCACCCCTCCTCATCTGAGGAGGGGAGCCGTCAAAAACTCCCCTCCTGATTCAGGAGGGGTGGCGCTTCCAGCGCCGGGGTGGTTACCCACATCATGGTGGTTAACCACTGCGAGGCATTTTTTCCCCAGCCTGTTCAGCCCCGCCCTTCCGGCGGCGTCCCAAGTGGTTAGAAGTTTGGGCTAGGCCTCTTCCCGAGGTGCTGTGGTGATCTTGGCTGTAGCTCAAACGCCAGAAAATAAGGGAGTTAATAAATCGCCCGATGCTGCCGGGAGAAAAAGGGGGAACAAAAAAGAAGGTAAATCCCAGAATGCTGTTGAAAAAGAACAAGATAATAATCTGACTTAAGTTAAATTTCCTGCGATGCCAGTAAGATAAATAAGCCACTTATCCTCGCAAGGCCAGAATGTTGTTGAAAAGAAAGAAGAAAATCGCCAGGCGATGCAGATAGTGATCTATGGAATCTCGGTGGTAGGAATCGGTAATGTTGGATGATGAGAAGAGGAATCAATTCGCGAGCTTCGATCATCGCAAATCACCCGATCACCCGATCACCAAATGGTTCAATGGCCCGACGAACCGTTGGTCGAACAGTCCAATTTTCCGCTTACGTTTTTCCAATGAGGGCGTCTAAGCTATGGAGAGGTTCAAACCTTCGCGCAATGGATGGCACCTGCTTGGAGTTCGCCGGCAAAGCTACTCCGCGGTCAGCGGCGATGAACGAAGTTGAAGAGCTGTCGCTCATTCGCCGGGCTCAGGAGGGGGACCGTTCCGCCTTCGACGCACTCATCCGCCTGTACGACCAGAACGTGCTCCGCCTGGCCCTGCAGGTTGTGGGCTCACCGGAAGAAGCGCGGGATTTATATCAAGAAGCATTTCTGAAGGTTTACCGGTCGATCCGCCATTTCCGCTCGGAGGCGAAGTTCTCCACCTGGCTTTACCGCGTGGTAATGAACGTTTGTCTCGACCACCTGCGGCGGCAGCACACTCGCAAGGAAGTGCAGGTGCCGATGGTAGAAGAGGGCGAACCGGAGTTCTTCCAGACCGTGCCCGACGATCGGCCCACACTTGACCCTGAGCGGACCACGCACTCCAAGGAAATTGGCCAACGCATTCAGGTGGCGCTGGACCGATTGAACCCCAGGGAACGCATGGTCTTTGAGTTAAAGCATTACCAGGGTCTCAAACTGAGGGCGATCGGTGAGATTTGTAATACCAGCGAGCAGACGGTGAAGAACTGCCTGTTCCGCGCCACGCAGAAACTGAGGGTGGAGTTGGGAGATTTGGCGTAGGAGAGTACAGAACATGGATTGCCACGAGTTACAGGAAAATCTGCCGCTACTGCTTTACGGGGAACTTTCCCCATGGGAACAGGCCGCCTGCGAGGAACACCTTGCCGGTTGCGCCGGTTGCCGGGCAGCCAGGGAGAAGTTGGACCAGTTCCACCAGGTCCTGGCACAGCGTCCAAAAGTGGAATTGAGTAGTGCGCTGCTGACAGAGTCACGGCTGGCGCTGGATGAGGCAATCGAGAGTCAGCAGCACGGATGGCGCGCCCTGTGGCACAACGGCCTGCCGATTCTGCGTTTTCAACCGGCTTCGGGTTTTGCCTTGGGGCTCACATTGATACTATGCGGATTTGGACTGGGCTGGGGATTGCGCCCACACGCCGCCCGGCTGACCTCCGAGGCTCCAGAAGTGAATAGCGCGAGCGTGGCCAATCCCGATCTCGAAAACATGCGAATCAGCGGCATCAGCCGTGTGGTTCCCGACCCCCAGACGGGTGGCGTGAAAATCACCATGGACGCGGAGCGCCGCGTCACGCTGGAAGGATCGCTGGACGATCCCAAGATTCAGCAAGTGCTGGTTTACGCCGTAAAGAGTTATGACAATCCCGGTATCCGCCGCGACACCCTGGACGCACTGCGCTCCCACGCCGACAATCCCAACATTCGCCAGGCCCTGATTTACGCCATGCGCCGCGATCCCAATGCCGGCGTTCGGCTGGAAGCGCTGGAAGCCGTTTGCAGCATGAAATCCAGCAGCGACGTGCATACCGCCCTGTTGGAGGCGCTTGAGCACGATGCCAACCCCGGTGTACGGGTGGCGGCGGTCGATGCGTTGATTGATCACACGGAAAAAGAGGGCTGCGATGTGCCCACGGCGCGGGCCCTCGAGCACGTTGCCGTCACCGATGGCAATGCTTACGTCCGGCTCAAATGCTCCAACGCCATGATGAAACTCGGGAAATGAAGGATTCAAGGCATCCCATGATCACAAGGTATGTCCACATTTTCGCTCTTCTTGCTTTCTTGACGGCCATGCCGCTGGTAGCACTCGATGTATCCTCAGTAAAGCAGGGATCCCCGGTGCGGCACGGACGCACGTGGGAACAGCGCTCGGAGTTTGAATCCCCCGTCAAGGAAGGAGCGCGCCTGCTATTGCGGGTGGATAACGGAGCGGTGAGTATTCACGCCGTGGCCGGTGATCGAGTCAGTTGCACCGTTGTCCTGCGTGCGTACACTTCGGATGAGTCGGAGGCGAAGCGGCTCTTCGATAAATTCCAACTCTCTGCCCGTTCGGTGGAGACGGGAGGCGTGTACCTTACCAGCCAATCTCCTCAGCGGGCGCGGCACGGAACGAACCTGGGCGTAAGGTTTCAAATCAGCGTGCCCCAACACTTCAACCTGGATGTGGTCACCCAGAGCGGCGACATTTCTGTGGATGGCCTTCTGCAGGGGGATGCCCGGCTGACCACGGCGGGCGGAGATGTTCGCATGGGCGACCTCACGGGCGCGGTGCACATTGAAACGGCAGGCGGTAGCATCACTCTCGCGAAAGTCGGCAGGGACCTGATCGCGCGCACGGCGGGCGGCTCCATCCGCGTGGGAGATGTGAAAGGAGATGCCTTTCTTGAAACCAGTGGCGGAGAAATCGCCACCGGTGAGGTGACAGGCGCGCTGAAGGCGGAGACGGCAGGCGGTGACGTTGTCATTGGCGGCGCCTCCGGGCAAGTAGTCGCACGAACCGCAGGTGGGCAAATCCAAATTGGTCCGTCGGGCGGGAGCGTTCGCGCCGAGACCGCCGGGGGCAGCATCCGCTTGCAGGGCGCGCGCGGCCGCGTGGTGGCGGAGACCGCGGGCGGCAGCATCGATCTGCTGGAAGTTGAAAGCGCTGTCCGCGCTTCCACGGCAGCAGGACGCATTCTGGCGCAATTTACCTGCACCAAGAAAAGTTTTGGGCCTTCACAGCTCGAAACCAGCATGGGCGACGTTTACGTCTACCTGCCCACAAATGTGCCCCTTACGATTGATGCGGCCATTGATACCGCCGCCGGCCGCCAGATTCAATCTGATTTCCCTCTCAACATTCAGGGCGATAAGGAAGAACTGGTTCCCTCCACCCTTCGCGGTCATGGAACTTTGAATGGGGGGGGCGAGGTACTGAAGATTCGGACCGTGGCGGGCAACATCGAGATCCGCAAGATCAACGAAGCCTCTTTGCGGGAACTCCAACAGCGCGAAGAAAGCACGTGGAAGGCATGGCAGCAACGGCGCATGGAAAAAGATCGCCGGCGCCAGGAGTTGGAGAATGAACGGCGGCAACGCCGGCAGGAAAGGGATGAGGACCAACATGAGCAGTAACCCTGAAACGCCGAGAATCGGAATTCGATATTCGAAACCCGCGAGCTTCGAGTCGAATTTCCAGTTTCATGTTTCACCTTTCGCATTGAAACTCACCTTTCTCCTGGCGGTCGTTTTGGGCTTGAGCGCGTGGCCGGGTTCCTCCTATGGATCGCAACGCGTTTGGGAGAAGAGCTTCGAGCTCCCCCCGGGCAGCCACGTCTCCGTGGTGAATGTGCACGGCAGCGTGTTGGTGCAAGGCTGGGATCGCGACGAAGTGGAAGCCACCGTCGCCATGCGTAGTGAATCTGCCACCGATCAGCTTGACGATGTGCAAGTCGCGGTGGAAGCGCGGAGCCATGCGGTGTCGTTCCATACCCTTTACCCCGCCGGCCTCGACACTCCCATCCGCGTGGATTACCGTCTGCGTGTGCCTCGGCAGGTTCGGCTCGATGAACTCAGCACGCTGGATGGAGAAATTGTTATCCATGACGTCGCCGGTTCGATACAGGCGCACAATCTGCATGGCGACATTGCGGGCATCAATGTTTCAGGCTCGGTCGTTGCGCACGCTCTGACGGGGAACATCATGATGTCTCTCCGCTCCCTGCCCGAACGTCACGAGCCGTTTACCCTTGCCACCATCAACGGTAATGTGGACCTGGTATTGCCGGCACAGGCGAATGCGAACCTGGAACTCTCCACCGTGGCAGGAAATATTGCCGGCAATTACCCTTCCCACGTGAGTTCCGTCCCCGGTGATTCCACCCGTCACGCGGTCGTGGGTGCGGGAGGGGTTCGAATGGAACTGACGACCGTCCGGGGAAATATTCGTGTCGGCCAGAACGACGATGATTTATGAGGAATTCTTCCGGCGTTGCCGCGCCCGTTATGCGAACCAATGGTGACGAATCAGCGCGCAGCACGTCCTAAGAAGGGGAAAGAAATCAGGCCGCCGGAAAGGAAATCAGGCAATGGAAATCAGGGCTCAAGAAAGCAGGCAGATTGAAGGCGAAGGGCACAGCACGATCCGTAAAATGTTTTCAGGATTTGCGGTAGTTGTTGCGCTGGTAGTGGCCGGCGCCGGAGCGTCACGCGCCCAGGAGGCACCAGAACCACCCGAACCGCCCGAGCCACCGGAGTCAGCACAAGTCTTTGTCCTGAACGATGGCGCGGGACACCTGGGTGTCGTTCTGGGCGATGTAACGCCGGAAAAGGCACAGGAATTAAAGCTTCCCGCCGTCGCCGGGGCCATCGTCAACAGCCTGCAAAAGGACAGTGCCGCGGCCAAAGCCGGGATCGAATCGGGTGATGCGATTATTGAATTTGACGGCATTCGCGTGCGCAGCAGTGCGGAATTGCGGCGTCTGATCCGCGAGACTCCTGCCGGACGGACCGTGGAAATGAAGGTTATGCGTAACGGAAAAACAAGCGTCCTCAGCGCCAAACTGGAAGCGTCATCCGATCACTTCAACTTCAATTTCAACATGCCGGAGATCCGCATTCCCCCCATGAACATGGACATGCCCGGTCTCCCAGCCCCGTACGGGGGGCACCGCGCTACGCTGGGAATCTCCGCGGACAGTCTCACCCCGCAACTCGCGCAGTACTTCGGCGTCAAGCAGGGTAAAGGCGTATTGATCTCCGAGGTCACCAAAGGCGGCGCAGCGGATAAGGCCGGACTAAAGGCAGGCGATGTCATCGTGGAGGTGGACGGCAAACCTGTCAGCGGGACGGAGGAACTTCGCGATGCCTTGAACGACAACTTTACGGGCGATACGCGGAAGGTGAACCTGACACTCGTCCGCGATCACCACGAACAAACCATCAGCGCGGAAGTAACCCGCTCCCACCCGGGGCAGAAACACACGTCAAGCATTGCGGGACCAACCTCCAGCGTCGAAGCACAGGCGGCCCGTAGCGAGGCGCTGGCGCAAGCACGCGAGCTGCGCGCCCAGGCGGAACAACTCCGCACTATGGCGGCGAGTCAACGCGCCATGGTGCAGGCGGAAGTCAGGAAGCAGCAACAGCACTTGCAAGCTGAATGGCAACACCAGGTGCGGGAGCAGATGCTCGCGTTAAAGGACCAGCTTAAACAGATGCAGAACCTTCGCGTTACGCTTCATCAAGACGGGGAAATTTGAATCGCGACCGCGGGGCACCACCCGCGGATAATTTCATCCGGCATACTACCCCTGGGCGGCAATTCTGCAAAACGGAATTGCCGCCCGTTTTTCCCTACCGGCGCATTAGGCGCACCACACTGAAAATAGCCGATCTCCGATTACGTCCCATTATGACTGGCAATCCGCACTTGCCAGCAGCTTCATGGTTGTCAACCTCCCTTGCACACAATCACCGCAGCATTGAATCCGTCCATCGGGTGTTGATCAGGCCGGGTGCGGAAATATCCTTGCGAATCGAATAGGGGTATTAAACGAGGGTGCTGAAGGGCAAGTTCGCTTGCTGTAAGAAGCCGAAATCCGGGCTCTTCGCTGAGGACCTTCTCCACGACCCCGGCGTTTTCCTCGGGCTCAAGCGAGCATGTGGCATACACCAGGTGGCCGCCGTCCGCCAGCGCCGGCAGCGCCTTCCGCAGCATCATGGCCTGCAACTGCGCCAGGCGGGTTATATCCTCCGGAAGAAGACGCCATTTGATTTCCGGATTCCGCGCCATTGTCCCGGTTCCCGAACAGGGCGCATCCAGCAGGATCCGGTCAAACTTCGCTCCAAAGGGTAACTCTTGCGCGGCGTCCAATCGAACCGTGGACACGCGAACCGTCGCGGGGACCCACTGCGGCAACAGTTTGGCCATGGTGCGCAGTCGTGCGGCGCTGCGGTCGCAAACCACCAACGTTCCGGCACCGAGCATTTGCGCAAGTTGACCGGCCTTCATCCCCGGCGCCGCGCAAAGATCCAGAACACGCTGCCCCGGCCCGGGCTGCACGAGTCCCGCCACCAGTTGCGACGCCTCATCCTGAATCACCACGCGCCCTTCGCGATACGCGTTCGTGTTTTGAACTTGCCCGGATTCCACCGAGAGTCCGTGCGTCTCGGCATATTGGCAGGGTGTTGTTGCCACACCCTCCGCCTGCAACTCCTGTTGAAGTTCCTGCATGTTCGCGCTGGCATCCACCACGCGTAGCGTCGTTCGGGGCGTTTTGAGACTCGCGGATGCCAGCCGTAGCGCTCCCATCTCGCCGAATTCACCGGCGTTCTCTCCCCACCGTTTCAGCAACCATGCCGGGAAGGCGCGCCGTACGCTCTCCCGACTCTCGGCCGTGAGGTTTTCAAGGTCGCCCCCCATCGCGCCGTGCTTCGGGGGATCGCATTTTCTCAGGACGGCATTGACCAAGCCTCCCGCCGAACGCTTGCGCGCCGCCTTCGTCAGTTCCACGGCATCATCCACCACCGCGCGCTTGGGAACCCGTTCCAGAAACATGATCTGGTAAACACCCATGCGCAAAATCGTCAGCACTTCCGCATCGAAAACCCTCACGCGCTTACCTGAAAGTCGCTCGATTTGAAAATCCAATTCGCCGCGCCAACGCAAGACGCCCATCACAAGTTCCGTGGCGAGCCGCCGGTCGGCATCCTTCAATGCGGAAACGGCAGGGCTTTGCAGAAGGTCCACAGCGAACCCGTGACCGGATTCCATGCTGAGGAGAATTTGGTAAGCGATTTTTCGAGCGGGGGAAACGGGCACAGGTAATTACCAATTCTGAATTATGAATTATGAATTATGAAACCGTACAATCGATTTAATGCCCTCAGGCGTTGGATTGAGCTTTCAGCATTCAGAATTCATAATTCAGAATTCCTTAGTCATTCCACTTTTTCGCCAGGACTGATCTTCACTCCATTCAGAAAGTCGCGGGGGGCAAGGCGCTTACGGCCTTCCAGTTGAAGCTCCTTCGCCTCCAGCACTGTTCCCTGCCCGCACGCCACACGGAGGCTGGCACGGTCAGAGATCAGCGTCCCCGGTTCGAGATGCGTTGTTTCTCCTTCGACTGGGCGGGGTGCGGACCAGATATGCAGGTTCTTGCCACGAAACGTGGTGTATGCGCCGGGCCAGGGACGGAGGCCGCGGATGCGATTCCAAATTTCCAGCGCCGGGAGCTTCCAATTGACACGCCCATCTTCCTTTTTCAAAATCGGGGCGAGCGTGGCCTGCGCGTGATCCTGGGGTTGCGCCTGCAAATCTCCCTGTTCCAATCGTCGCAAGGTTTCAATCAACAGTGCCGCGCCAACAGCACTCAGCCTCTGCCCCAGCGTCTCCGCAGTGTCTTCATCCTGGATCGCCACTTCCCGCTTGAGGAACGTATCACCGGTATCCAACCCCACGTCGATCCGCATCGTGGTGACACCGGTTACGGCTTCGCCACGAATCAGCGACCACTGAATGGGCGCCGCGCCACGATACTTGGGCAGCAGCGAAGCGTGCACATTAAGGCATCCAAGCCGGGGCAGATCGATCATCCATTTCGGAAGGATGTGCCCATAAGCCACCACCACGATGGCATCCGGGCGATAACGCGAAAGAAGTTCCACCGTCGCGGGATCCTGCAGCTTTGCCGGCTGGTAAACCTCCATGCCCGCGCGCAAAGCCGATTGCTTCACTGGCGAGGCTTTCAGTTGGTAACCGCGCCCGCTGGGTTCATCCTGATTGGTCACAACAAGATCGACCGCGAATTGTTCCGCGATAAGGCTTTCCAGGGAGGGGACGGCGAAATCGGGAGTGCCGCAAAACAGAAGATTCATAGGTCCATGAGCATGTCAGATGAAGTGTAAAGGGTAAAGGTTAAAGGGTAAATGGCGAAAGATGGATGGTAAAGTTTGAAGGGTGAAGATTGAAACATCAACCGGCGAAAGTAAAATGTCCTTTCAAGCCAGGGTCGGTACCTAGCCTTTATCCTTTACCCTTCACACTTTACCCTTTACCACTCTCCCGCTTTCGTCATCTTGCGCACTTTGCGCTTGATCGACTCCCGCTTCAACCGGCTGACGAGGTGAATGAAGAGTTTTCCGTTCAGGTGGTCGATCTCATGGCAGAGAGCGCGCGCCAGCAGGCCCTCACCGGTCATAGTGAATTCCTTGCCGTGAATATCCTGTGCCCGCACCGTGGCACGCTCCGGACGGGGCGTCTTGGCGCGGAAATCGGGAAGGCTCAGGCACCCTTCCTCCTGCACCTGCTCGCCTTCCGTGGAAATAATGACGGGATTGGCCAGCACCAGCTTGGCTTTGGGATCCTCGCCGCAGGTAGTGTCAATAACCGACAATTTCAGTGGCAAACCGATTTGCGGCGCCGCCAAGCCCACGCCATTCGCCGCATACATAGTTTCAAACATGTCGGCGACGAGCTTTTCCAGGTTCCCATCAAACTCCGTAACAAAGTTGCCGGGTTTTTCCAAGACTTCTCGACCGTATTTAACGATTGGATAGATCATTTTCGAAACTCGAAAATCGATACTCGAAAATCGGAAACTCGTTCTGCGCTGATTGTGTGGGCTTTACCCTGCGCTCCAGCGCCACTCGCGAGTTTCGAGTTTCAACTTTCGAGCTAGAACCTCCTCACTTGTTCCAAGTATCCATCAAAATTCCGCCGCGTCTCCTGCATGGAGTCGCCCCCGAACTTCTCCAGAAGTGAGCGAGCCATGATGAGCGCCACCATCGATTCGCCAACCACGCCAGCGGCCGGCAGTACGCAAACGTCCGAACGCTCATACGCGGCTTTCACTGTTTCCTTGCTTTCAAAGTCCACCGATTCCAGCGGACGCCGCAAAGTGGAAATCGGCTTCAGATATCCTCGCACCACAAGGTCTTCCCCGTTGGTAATTCCACCCTCCAGGCCGCCGGCCCGATTGGTTTTGCGCGTAAAGCGCGAGTGGGTGCGATCGTAACCAATTTCGTCGTGGACGTTGGAGCCCATGGCCATGGAACCGGCGATTCCGCTGCCAATCTCCACCGCTTTGACGGCTTGGATCGACATCACGGCCTGGGCCAGCTGCCCATCGAGCCTCTCATCCCACTGCGCGCACGCCCCCAAGCCGGGGGGAAGGCCGCGCACGATTACCTCAAATGTTCCGCCCACGGTATCACGATTTTCGGTGGCCCGGTCCACCACTTCTTTCATCCGCGCTTCAACGGCGGCGTCCACGCACGCCAACATCAAATCTTCCCGGTCCCGCAGCGCCAGCACCGCCTCAAACGGTACGTGGTCATTCTCCAGGCTTACTTCACCAAGCGCCACAACATGACTGGCAACTTCGATACCAAAGCTCTTCAAGAAGAGCTTGGCCACCGCACCCAGGGCCACCCGCGCCGTCGTCTCGCGAGCGCTGGCCCTTTCCAAAACGTAGCGCGCTTCACGAAAATTGTACTTCAGGCATCCCGCCAAATCGGCGTGACCCGGGCGTGGTGGGGAGAGCGGTTTGTACTTGGCGCGTGATTCCGGATTGTCTTCCACCGCCATCGCGTCTTTCCAATTTTCCCAATCCTTATTCACAACCAAAATGGCAATGGGAGCGCCGATGGTTTCGCCATGCCGCACGCCGGAAAGGAACTGCGCCGTGTCGGTTTCAATCTTCATGCGCCCGCCGCGCCCGTAACCGCCCTGACGGCGCTTCAATTCGCGATTCACATAGTCAAAGTCGATGCGCAGGCCCGCGGGCATCCCCCCGAGGAATGCAACCAGGCCTTGCCCATGCGACTCTCCGGCTGTTTGGAAACGCAGCATATCTCTCACTTTGGCGCCCAATGCTTGAGACGCCCTACCCTTGGAATTTTAGCGAATTCTGCGCGAACGGTCAAAAATCTGCACATTTGGCGGGGGACACACAACAAAATAGATACCGATTGCGGATTTTGCGCGCATCGCCCAGCTTCTAGTCTATAATTCAGCATTCTCGTGATGCCCTATGCGCTATCTACTCCTCAGCGATGTCCATTCCAATCTCGAAGCTCTCTACACGTGTCTTGAACTGGCCGCCGGTAGATATGATAAGGCGGTGTGTTTAGGCGACCTGGTCGGGTACGGGCCGAATCCCAACGAGGTGGTCGAGAAGATTCGCAATCTTTGCAAGGTCGTTATTCGCGGCAACCACGACAAAGCCTGCTGTGGAATTGATGACGCCAAGGATTTCAATCCTTACGCCCGCATGGCCACGGAGTGGACTCGCCAGACGCTTACGCCCGCGCATGTCGAATATCTGCGCGCCCTACC
Source organism: Acidobacteriota bacterium (assembly GCA_031292775.1). GTDB lineage: Bacteria > Acidobacteriota > Terriglobia > UBA7540 > UBA7540 > Bog-366. Next base: position 20,776 of record JARLGN010000460.1, read on the forward strand.
CATGGGCCCGGCCGTGATGGATGGGTTCATCTTCGTGCACGGTTCACCCCAGGATGAGGATGCCTACATTCTGGGGCCCGCACAAGCCCTGCCTTTGCTGCGCGGCCCGGAAACTCAACTGGTTTGCTTTGGCCATTCGCACCTGCAGGGTGGCTTTATGACTACAGATACCGGACGTTTTCAATCCATCCGCATCCCTGCAACGCCGGACGGATTGACCCTGAAAATCATGCTGGAAGACTCTTGCCGCTATCTGATCAATCCCGGCTCCGTAGGTCAGCCGCGTGACCACGATTGGCGCGCCGGCTTCGCCATTCTCGATACGGATAGCAAGGAAGTGGAGTACTACCGCACCCCTTACGACGTGGCCAAAACACAGCAAAAGATGGAAAAAGCCATGCTGCCTGTGCCCCTCTACCGCCGGCTGGAATTGGGAAGGTAAGAACTCGGGACTCGGGGTCAGGGATTCGGGCCCGAACCACTAATCCCGAAGCCCGCGCTCTTCAAAACTCCAGATACACCGGCTTAACGCTGGGCGGCGCCTGGTTCCAATCCATCGGCATGTGCTCAAAGGTCACGCGGAAAGCGTGGGTTTCACCCGGCTGCAAAGGCGTGGCGCGATCCGCCAGGGGATGGGCAGTTTCCCGCAAAACGACCTGGTTGAGCACATCCACAAAATTCAATTCCACCTCAAGGCGGCGAACCGCCTTCGACCCCTTGTTCGTAACGCTCCCATCCAGATAAGTAACAGAGCTGCCCAGAAAGTTGACAGCGGCGCTCATGCGCAAGTCGGCGAAGGCGAGGGACGGAAGGTAAGCCATTTGCGCCGCACTCATTGCGGGCTTTCCCTCGCCGGCCGAAGCCGGACGGGATACCGTATTGTGTTGGTGGAAAACAAAGATGGCAACTACCACTGCCAAAACAAAAGCCACAATCAGAATGATGATGGAAGTGGAAGCGCCGTGATCTTTCCGGGACATGGTTATCAATTAGGTTCCAGCTACAGTGAGGCCGGATATCATCAGGGTAGGCGCCACGATGGCGCTGCGGAATTCGAGGTCGGAGCCCACCATCTCGATGTGGTTCAGCATTTCTGCCAAATTCCCCGCGATCGTTACTTCTTCCACGGGATAGGCAAACTCTCCGTTTTCAATCCACATTCCCGCCGCGCCACGGGAATAATCGCCGGTCACAATATTAACGCCGAAACCAATCAATTCGGTAACGTAAAAGCCCGACTTCACGGACTTGCGAATTTCCTCGGCACTATGCGGACCCGGCGCCATATAAAAATTCTTCGGCCCCACATTGGGAGGTCCGGAGACGCCGCGCGAGGCATTGCCCGTGGTGCGCATATTCAGCTTGCGAGCCGTGTAGCAGTTCAACAGGTAATTGCTGAGCACGCCCTTTTCAACCACGGGAGTCACCGAAGACGGAATCCCCTCGCCATCGAACGGTCGCGTGCCAAACCCACCCGGACGCAGGCCGTCATCGAGGATGGTCACGCGTTCATTGGCAACTTTCTGGTTCAACTTCCCGGTCAGGAACGATGCACTGCGATAGATGGCGTCGCCCCGCACTGCCTCAAAAATGTGACCGACCAGCGACGGCGCGGTTTCCGGGTCGAAAATCACCGGCACCTGGCACGTGGCCATCTTGCGTCCGCCCAGCTTGCGTAAGGTGCGCTCTGCCGCCTTGCGCCCCACCGCTTCGGGACTTTCCAGAGCGCTTCGCCGGCGCGAAACGGAATACCAGTAGTCGCGCTGCATGCCGCCATCTTCCGCCACCGGAGCGACGGAACCCGCGCAGTAAGATGACCGGTAACTCCCCGCGAAACCCAGCGAATTTGCATAGGCCTTGCGCCCTACGCTCGCCTCAAACCAAGCCCCTTCGGAATTCTTGATGCGGGGGTCAGCGCTCAGCGCCGCCTGCTCAGCCCGCCGGGCATAATCGATGCGTTCTTCCGTGGAAAGCGCTGCCACATCCTCGGAATAAAGCTCCAAATCGCCTACGGAACTACCCAGCAGCGCCGCATCCGGCAGGCCGCTGGCAGGATCCTCCGAGGTGACGGCCGCCATCGCCAGGGTCCGCTCCACCAACCGCTCCAGAGATTGCGCGGAAAAATCGCTGGAAAAGGATGATGCGCTCCGCACGCCGCGGAAAACACGCAATCCCAGAGCCTTGGACGCAGCTTCCTTCAGCTTTTCGATCTGGCCGAGTCGCAGCGCCGTGGAAAAATCATCCGACTCGTGTACGGTTACGTCCGCCGCCGTGGCACCCGCCCGCATGGCGCGATCCACCAGTTCCACGGCAATCTTTTCGAGTTGTGGTTCCATAAGTAAGTAGCCAGGAGACAGAAGTCAGGAGCCAGGAGCAAAGATCCAACCGCCGACTAACTCCTGCTCCCACTCACCTTCCAATTTCTCACTCGGGACTTTGTCTCCTGACTTCTGTCTCCTGACTCCTCTATGCAAACGACTGTCCGCCGCGCGGGGCTGTGCCGCCCACGGTCAGACTGCTGACTTTGATCGTGGGAATACCGACTCCCACGGGCACGCTTTGGCCGTCTTTGCCGCAAGTGCCGATTCCCGGATCAAGCTTCAGATCGTTGCCTACGGCGGTGACGCGGGTCAGCACGGTGGGGCCGTCACCGATCAGCGTAGCACCCTTTACCGGCGTCGTGATGCGGCCATCCTCGATCAGGTAGGCTTCTGATGCTGAAAACACAAACTTGCCGTTGGTAATATCCACCTGCCCGCCGCCGAAATTGGCCGCGTACAGCCCGCGTTTGACGGAGCGAATGATGTCGTCAGGCGCGTCTTGGCCCGCCAGCATGTAAGTATTCGTCATGCGGGGCATGGGAATATGCTCGTAACTTTCACGCCGCCCATTGCCCGTGCGCGTGGTCCTGGTAATGTCGGAACTCAGCTTGTCCTGCAAATAGGCGCGCAGGATGCCGTTTTCAATCAACGTGGTCTTTTGGGTGGGCTCGCCCTCGTCGTCCACGTTCAGCGAACCGCGCCGCGACGGAATGGTGCCGTCATCCACCACCGTGCAAATGTCGGAAGCCACGCGCTGGCCCATCTTGCCGCTGAAAGCTGAAATGCCCTTGCGATTAAAGTCCGCTTCCAGGCCATGACCGATGGCTTCGTGCAGCAGAATGCCCGGCCATCCCGGTCCAAGGACCACTTCCATTTCACCTGCCGGGGCCTCACGCGCTTCGAGTTGAATAATCGCCTGCCGCGCCGCTTCTTTGGCAAAGCTCTCGGGCGACCGTTCGCCGGAAAAAAACTCCAGGCCCACGCGCCCGCCACCGCCACTTGAACCGGATTGCAAATTGCTTCCGTCCTGGGCGATGGTAAAAACGTTGAGGCGAACGAGCGGCTGAAAATCCGTCACCACGCGGCCATCGGAACCGGCAATCATGACATGGCGAATCTGGTCACCATAGGTGGCGCGCACCTGCTTGATGCGGGGATCGTAAGCGCGCGCGGCAGTGTCCGCCTGTACGACCAGTTTTAACTTGTCGGTTAAATCGCGATCGGTGGACGGCAATGCTACGGGGTAAAAATTGTGCTTGGCGTCGAGGGCGCTCAGGCCCACGGTTGAGACGCGCGCCGGTCCGCTGGCAATGCGTCCCGCAATCCTCGCGGCCTTCATGATTTTTTCCGGAGCCAGATCGTCAGTGTAGGCGTAGCCAGTCTGCTCCCCCGCCACCACACGGACGCCGCAACCCATGGAAATGCCTTCGGTGGCGGTCTTTACCAGGGATTCGTCAACCAGCAGCGACGAGGAAGTAGTGTGCTCAAAGTAGAGATCGGCGTATTCGCCGCCCTCGGAGAGCGCGGCCCCCAGATACTGAGAGAGATTCGCCTCCGTCAGTCCAAAGCGGTCGAAAAAGAACCGATCCGTATTACCCATCTTGGTAAGCCCACCTCGTGAAAATCGCGTCATTCACATAATGTTTCGCGACAAACACCCTGAAATCCAACGTAACACACGGGGCTAGATGTGTCAATTTATGGGGATCGGGTCATTGGCTCATCGGTTCATCGAGCCATTGGGTCATTTGGGAATTGCGATTGGCGATTGGTGATTGGTGAACTGGGTTTCCGGCAATCTAAGATTACCTACTTCCCTCGCCCCTTTGGGGGAGAGGCGTGGACCGCATCCGGCGTATTCATCAGCCGGGGCGGGAGCGGAGGCCGGGAATTGTCGATTTCCGATTGTCGATTGACGATTGCTGATTTGCGATTGATGATTTGTGGTTAGCGATTTGTGATTGGTGGGTAACTTGACTCTGCAGCCCTCGCCCCCTTGGGGGAGAGGGTGGACCGCATCCGGCGTATTCATCAGCCGGGGCGGGACGGGTGAGGGGGTCACCGCCGATTGAAACAGAGCCCTCTTTCGTGCTAGCTTCGCCGCGCGACTAGTAGATTCGTTCCGAACTCATAAGGAAAGGACGCAAACTTCATATGGGAACTGTATTAAGGAGAACTATTCCCGCAACTCTCCTGATCGCATTCTTCGGTTTTCTCCCCCTGCATGGAACCGGCCGCGAGGGCGGATCATTCCCTTCCCTCAAGGTAGC
>JARLGN010000461.1 GCA_031292775.1 Acidobacteriota bacterium
AACTCCCGTCAGGGAAACGTAGGTGACCAGTGTGCGGGCTTCTGCAAGCGTAACACCGATGCCGGTAAGCGGGGCTTCACGTGAGCGGTTTGTCTTAATTACCATCGGGACCCGTCTCTTCTCTGCTTCCGCTACAGTCATCGGCGGGCAAAGCTCGATTCCTTCGCCGGGCATGGTGTAAGCGACGAGGTGGTTCAGGAAGGAGTTGGCGTTGATGGAACTGAACAGCGCGTACATCCCCTGCCAATTGTTGTAGAGATCGTGTCCATTGAAGTATGAGTCGAAGTATCCGATGCCGTTCAGAGGGGTGCCGGCGGGGCAACCCTCAATGAATCTTTCGGGGCCGATCGTCTCCCGAATCAACTTCAGCCGTTGGCGATAGGCAACGAGCGGGTCGATGGACTGGTTATGGAGACGCTGCAGGTTGACGCCCGGCGCATACTTGGGGATGGCGTGCTCGCCATCGAACTTGTAATACTCAAAGCCCCAGTCATCCAGCGTAGTGAATTCTTTTCTTAGAAAATCAAGGACCTGAGGATTGGTCGAGTCGAGGGCGGGGGTGTTGTAGTCCAAAACAACCTTTCCGGCTCTGTCATAAAGATACCAGTCGGGATGCTGCTGTACGGCTCCCGCGTAGGCATTGGGGACGATCCACAGGCCCGGGTGCAGGCCTTGAGACTTGATGTAGTCTGCCAGCCACTTGGGCCCGTGGGGGAATTTCTCCTTATCCCAGTTTTCAATCCAGTAATGCTCTCCGTTCTTTCCCCGCTCATAGCCGTCGTCCAGTTGTACGTATTCGAACCCATACGGCTTCAGGTTTGCCGCCAACCAGCGGGCATTATCGACGATGTCTTTTTCCTGCACTTCATCGTAATAGCTGGTCCAACTTGACCAAACCATGGGGGCCGTGGGGAAAATGGAATCGTCAAACGGCAGGTAATAGGGCACTCCCAAGGTTTTCGTGAAATAGTTCGGGGTCAAGCGTATCAGGGTGTTTCCTGGCACGGGGATGGTCACGTCGAGTTGGTCCGGGTTCTTCTCGTTGCGCTGCATCCGTGTCTCGTCGGAAAAGCTGATGGCCGTGTCGGTGGTGCGGTCGAACAGACTGTGCAGCTTCGTGCTCGATACGAGTCCCAGGGCAAAGTACAGGCACTCCGGGTTTTGGCCAGGCAGGAATGACGGATGGCGCGTCTCCTGCCCGTCAAAGGCACTCACCACTTCATTGGTTCCCACCCAATTTACCGGCACACCCTGGGGATCGAGTAAGCGGGCGACGATCCGGCTTGCGGGGGCAGGAGCCTCGGCGCTAAGGACTCCCTCGGTCGTTGTGCTCGAAATCTCGAGGTCCGTGGGATCAAACTCAAGCTCCCAGCGCGTTGGGGGCTGAGTTGTTCTGATGAAAAGTCCGTCGCCGCCCTTCTTCTCCACCGACCAATTCTTGAATTGGTGCAGGACATGCTCCTGCTGGAGATTGAGTCGAACGTTCTTTAATATTATTCCCACTTTATTGTATGAAACGCTGAGTACGCCCAGTTCTCCATCCGCCGTGACAGTCCAGCCGTTGCTGCTGAGGGAAACGGGGGGCTTCGTCTGAGCCTGCCCTGCCGCCAGGGTCAATCCTATCGCGATCACGAGTGAAAATAGCTTTCGCATCTGGCTACCTCCCAGTTCCTTAGCCCTCATTTCTTACCACAAACCGATGCCGTCTGGGGGCGCGGGACTCCGAATTAACACCGGTACTCGTGCAACGATGGGGCGGGCAACGCCACGCACAATCTGCGGCATCAGATGATACAGGAAGGGCGTTTGAAATCGAAGATTGCCCGCGAGGTGCCAGAGCTGTGCCTAAGTTTGCCCGCCGGATGATCTGTACCGTGGTTCTTCTTGCCACTTGGACCGTTGTGGCAGGGGTTGTGGCCGGGCAACTCGGCCAGGGAAACTTGGGGTTGGTCTCGCAACGGTTTACTGTGCTCGCGGTGCGCTTCCCCAGTGCGGCTCATCACATCCGGCCTGCTGATGATTGGGGGCCGGCGCAATTCTCTTTTCGACTTCTACCCATAGACGTGCTTCCCTTCCTGTTGACCTTCATCCTTGTAACCCTTCCCGGGACCCATCGGGACCTTCTGCAATTGACGCAGCGACGGCGCGAGTAGAACCACCCTCCAGCCTGTGGTGTGCGGCCGGTGGCATGTGAGCTCCGGCCATGCGGTGATCCATCTTCGCGACGCCGGCCAATCTCCAGGCACTGCCGGGGAATGGGTCGACGAACCTCAAGGAGGGATTTCATTATGGCAAGGGCAAATCAGCAATCTACTCCATCCGTTCCATTCCTTCCACGGGGAAGGGCCTTGGTGGTTGATCAGGACCGAGAGGATCTTCAGGCCTACGCCGGCGTGCTGCAAGGCATGGGTTTCGAAGTGAAACCCTTCAGCAATTACCACGAGGCGTCACGCTGCCTGGAAGAAGAGGCCGCGGATTTTGTTTTTGTCAGCCAGGGCAGCAGGGCGTTTGAAGCAAGAGTGGTGGTGGAGCGCGCGCTGGCAGTCAATCGGCGCACTCCGGTGGTGGTGATAGCCCACAGCCTGGACATGGGTTGTTACCTGGAGGCAATGCAATTGGGCGCGGCGGATTATGTGGAGAAGCCCCTGGCGCCAGCCGACATGGAATATCTGGTGACCACGCACTCGCAGCCGCGCGTGATGTGCCGCACGGCGTGAACATCCTTGCGGGGCAGCTATCCCCGTCTTGGAACCATGCTGAGGGCCTTGAGGATAACGGCATTATTGGGGATGACGTCTCCGAATGCATTCTCGAAGCCCGTCACCGCGCCCCGAAACCGGTTGGACCCGTGCAGGCGGACCTCCTCGACGACCTTCCCCGGCCGGGGGCTTGTCCACTCATAAGCGAAAAATGTAATGGGTCCGTCCTGGGCCTGTCCACAAACCACTTCATCGGCCGCGGGACAATACGCTCGCGCGGGTTGGCCCTTGATCCAATTCCATTCCAGGATATTCACGCCATAGCGGATGGGAATAATTTCGGGAAGGCCGTCCTCATAGATGACTTCATACCAGCCAAGGAGGTCGGCGGAGTCATCCTCATCCCAGATGACACGGTAGGCCGCCTTGTCGGTGGCCGCCCGTGCGCACGCGTGCAGGAATATCAAACTGCTAACATCGTGGGCGATTTTGATTCCAGAGACCTCGCGTGGCAGCGGGTTGGGCTCCGTTCCGTGTGTCCCCACCATGACGCACGTATTGCCATGGGCAAAGTTCGGGCTTGTCAGTTCAAACACCCGTGGCCCGGAAGATATCCTGCCACTTTCCATCGCGCGGAGGTCCACGCTGAAGCTGGGCTCCTGCGATGGGGCATTCAAGGACAGAGAAATGTCGAGTGGCACCACGGGGTCGCCCACCGCGCTGGGCGGGACATTGCCAGTCAGCCGTGGCCGTGCACCGGGCATCAGCTTTTGGGTGGATCGATAGATCTCGTCGTTGCTAAAGGTCTTGCTTGACCAGAGCATCCCGCTGCATCCCAGGACGCTGAACAGGAAGTCTTTGCTCAAGTTGTACTCGGTGGGGGCGGCCCACAGAGATGGAGCGCCCCCCAGAATCGTGGGCCGCGCGCCCCGCTCGCGGTAATTCTCCAGCATCGGTTCCATATTCCCGTAAATCTGTTGAAAACCGAATTGCTCCAGTTGGACCTCCTTTTGCAACCCTGGTTCCGCTCCGTGCCAGAACCAGTTAAAGATCAGGATATCCTTGGGAACCAGTGCTTCCACCTGCTTCGGCGTCATGGCGCCGGGGGCATGATAAGCCCACCCGTCGGGTGCCACGCGCGCTTGCAATCCGGCGCCGCGCACGCTCTCAAGAAGGTAGTCACCCCACATCGCCATCCGAATGTTCTTGCCGGCCAGATAATCATGAACCGTTCTCAGATCCTTACTGAAGAGTTCTCCCGGAATGGCTCCGTGGCAGCAGGAACAGAGCCCGAAGGGCGCAAACCATTCGTCGTGCCCCGTGTGAACCATCTTCGGCTTGAGCACATCAATGTACTCGTCCATCACGTCGAACAGGAGTTTATAACTCTCGGGATTGGAGGGGCAGTAAGTGTCGGGCCATGCGTCACCTGGAACCTCCGAAAGGTCCCGGCGCGTGGTCTGCAAATAAAAGGCATGGGTCAGGGAGGGAATCTCGGGGATAAACTCAATGTAGTTCTGCTGGGCAAAAGCTGCCAGTTCCGCGACCTCCGTCTTCTCCAAAAAGCTGCCATCGCAACAATCCTGGTGGGATGAGTTTTGTTCTCTGCCGTGGAGCGGATTGCGAGGGTAGTTGCGCCGGGTGCAATTCACGTCGCGGGCAAATTCCACCCAGCCAGTGTTTAACTCCGGGTGGAGGTCAAATCGCATGCAGGCGTTTAATTCCACAATGAGGGTATTGAACTTGTAAAGGGCCATGAAATCGGCGACGAAGCGCTTGAAAAACGGGATGCTGTCACGGCCGGGGAGGAACAGCTTGATCCCGCGAAAAGATTTGTCGGGCCAATCGCGAATCTGGGCACCGCGAATCGTGACGCGTTGATCCTGCTGGATGAGCAGTTGCCGAATTGATTGCACCCCGTAGAAAGCACCCCGGTCATCGCTGCCTCCCACCATGGCGGAGTTTCCGTTGACGTGCAGGACGTAACCTTCGGAACCGGGATCCTTCGCAGTCAGAGGCAGTCCGTGCTCCGCGCAGAATTGGCGGACCAATGGGTTCTGAACTGATCCGAGCAAAATAAACCTGCCCGCTTGCGGAAGGAGGGCGGAGTGACGGATTTTGAGGGCAAAACCGAATCGGTCGCTCATGTCCATGGCAAGGGAACGGGCCAGGGAGCGATCGCTTTCGGAAGGGATGGGGGGAAGCAGGAGCGTGGTTTCACCATCCACAACAAAGGGGGCGCCGGAAAAATTTGCTTGTTGCGGGATGGGAAATACCGGAGGCAGCTCCCCCATCGGGCCACGCACTTCATCCTTCAGTTCCGAGCTTCCCGGCGGACGCAGGTCGGAACCAATTATTCCCTGGTGCGAATGCGCCACGCCGCAAGAGGCCGCCATGGCCGCACCCAGCTTTAAGGCGTCGCGCCGGCTCAAGAGCAAATCGAGGTACGCCGTCGCGCCGCCCTGTCCATTTCTTTTCAAGTCGAATCGTGCAGTCTTTTCGTAAGCAGCCATGCCAGTCTCCCGCCAGTGCACACCTGTCCACTGGATTGCGGATGGTACAAAGTGGGTAAAGGCGCGGCCGGCGAGGAGCGCCGGCCGCGGCCATCCGAGTGGTTAGAACACAAACCGCAGGGAGTATTGGAGGGTGCGACCAATGTTGAACTGGCCCTGGTTTTTCTGCCCAAAGTTGGAATCGCCGAAGCCAGAGTCCGCTTCCGTAAACATCACGGTGTTGGTCAGGTTATAAGCTTCCATGCGAACCTGCAGGTTCATCCCCTCGCGGATGCGGAAGCTCTTTGCCAGCCTGGCGTCGATATTCCAATGTGCCGGCCCGTCCACGCCCGCAATGGCGCGAGGCCCGGCGAAGGGCGTGTAGGCCGGTAGATTGGCAAACACGCTGGTATTAAATGCGTATCCTACCGGCACATTCTTGGTGGGATCGCCGCTCAGGACGAAAGGATTGTTATTGGTGAGGTTCAAGGGCTGGCCGGAAGTGATGTTGGCAACTGAGCTAGCCGACCAACCGCCCAGGACTCCGTCGACCCAGGGGTTGACCTGGCTCATCATCTTTCTGCCTCGCCCGAACGGCAGGTCGTAGATGCCGGAAATAATTATCCGGTGCCGGGGATAGAGTCCCTCTGACCACAGGGGTTTCTGGTTGTAGTAATAGGGTCCATCGGTGTAATCCCCTGCGTCCGGCCAGATGGTGGTTTGTTCGCGATTGTATACGTACGATGCCAGCAGGTTCATACCGTTCGAGTAGCTGCGTTGCAGGCGAAGTTCGACATTCCTGACAAGGTCGCCTTCGACGGGAACATGGCCCATAAAAATCTCCCCGTATTGTGGGTAGGGGCGCAGCAGTTGGTACAGAGGCACGGTGGCCTGGTTGCGCAAACTACCGGGGAACTGCGACGTGGTCAGGTAATGGTAAAAGGGATTCGGATACTGAGTGAACATCGACGGGCCCGTGGTGGTGTTGTAATAGAGGTTGGGATTTGCCTCGTTGGCGGGGAACGAATCCCACCAGCCGTAGGAATCCAAATGGCGACCGTTGGTGGCGACGAAACTGATGTCGAACCGGAATTTCCCGGGCAGGTCGCGCTCAACGGTAAGATTGAAGCGATCCAGCCTGCCATCCTGATAGCTCTGGTCGCGGAAACCGTCTCCCCAGTCGTCGCCAAACCCGTTACCCATATTGGTGTTGGCCCCAAGAGTGTTGCCGGTTAGAGATTGCAGCGGATTGTTGGCGGGAAAAGGATTGGCGAGTGCGGTCACGGGCACGCCTGCCTGCGACGGCAGTATGGTGCTTGTTGCGCTGTAACCCACATACATCTTCTGGTTATTTGACAACAGCCCATCCTGCACTTGCGAGTTCAGGACCAGGAAGCGACCGTAACCCGCATGCAGAACCGTCTTATCATTGATCCGGATGGCAATGCCCGCCCGCGGTGCGAGACTGAGCCCCGGGGCATTGAACTGCGTCCGGTTACTGCTGGTGGCAAAAACCCAATTGCCGTTGGGCGCGGGAGTGGCGGCGCTGGCGCCAAGGTATTGCGAGCGCAGTGCCGTTTCCTGAGCCGTGTACTGGGGCGCATTGGCGGTTAGAGTTGCATTCGCGCTGGTTAGATCCAGGTAGCGCGTGAAGCGGTTTTGGGAGTCCACAGGGGCGCTTTCGTATTCATACCGCAATCCCAGGTTCAGGGTAATGCGGCGGCTCAACTTGAAGTCGTCCTGGGCATAAGCTCCGTAGTAATAAATGGAAACCTGGGACGGGGTCGTATACGCGGCGGATGAACCGTCAGTTGGGGCACCCAACAGGAACGCTGCATAAGGGTCGCCGCTCACATTTGTTGGGGCATTAACGAAGGTGCTGGAGGTCATCGCGGCACCGAAATTAAGAGTGATATTCGTGGGCAGGGAAGCGAACGCCGACTGGCGCCTTGTTTCCAGGCCGAACTTGAGGTTGTGCCGACCCTGGGTCCTTACAACCTTTGCGCTCACGTTGTAGCTGTGGGGGTGTTGGAAATAAAGATACTGTTCGCTGTAACTGTTCCCACCGATATTGAGGTACGGGAACAGCACCTTGCCTCCCCACTGGTCGGTATAGGGCTGATACCACGAGGAGTTGGTGGGCCACAATGCCGTGAAGTC
>JARLGN010000462.1 GCA_031292775.1 Acidobacteriota bacterium
ACGCGGTCAAACGTCCCTTTGGGCGACACGGGCGTTCCTTCAAACATCATGTGCTCGAACAGGTGGGCGAACCCGGTGCGGCCCTCAGGCTCCAGGCGAAACCCGATGCGATAGGAGATGCACAGCCCAAAGGTCGGCGCCGAGTGGTCCTCGGAAACCACCACCACCAAACCATTCGGGAACTTTCTGGTTACGGCGGGAACCTTCCAGCCTCCCGCGGCATGTGCCATGCCTGCCATACCCAACATGCAGGCCACCATCAGGGTGAAGCGCCAAACCTTCATGACTGCTCCTTTGTGGTAGAGGCGGCTTTACGCCGCCATGGGGCGAGACAAACTCGCCGCTACGGCATCGAATTTACGCACTCCGCAACAATAGGTGCGGTTTGTTGCCTCAAGACCTTATGCGAAAGCCACACCATTATAACGAATTAGACGGACGCGAAGTTCAAGGGTTTTGCGCCAAGCGCGCCTCGGTGCGAGGGAGTCGTGACCTCCGACGACGGAATCCTGGCGTCATAGCCCGCGTAGCGGGCGAAAGATCGTCAAACTTGTCCAAATTACGATTCGTGAATTTAGTGCTGACCGGCGGCTCCGCCGCTTGCTATGCGGAAAGGCTGTGCCTTTCCGTCGCCGGGGATTACCCACCAACCTCATCCGCGCCGCCGAAGGCATAGCCTTCGCGGCGGCGCGGATGAAGAGAAAACCGGGGCAAATGTGCCGGAAAGGCAGAGCCTTTCCGCAGAGCAGGGGGCAAAGCCCCTTCTATCCCCACGCTCTCCACACAATTTGGACAGCGTTGAAAGATCGTGGCCCCCTGCGTGAGCGGTGGGTAAAATGTACGAGTAAAATTCCCGGCAAGCCCCGGCGGGGCGAAAGAACGCATCCTTGGAGCTATTTTGCGTTGCCACCCCTGTACGGCGGATCAAGAAAAATGCCAATGCGCTGTTGCCTTTGGCGGTGATTTCTTTCGCCCCTTGCGGGGCTCGGTGGGGTGGAGGCCGATTCTCCCATGGCTCCAGATAGAAAACATCGGGACAAGTTGCGCGATGGGCTACGATCTTACGCCCGCTTTGCGGGTTGGCGGGTCTGGTCCAATCGAAGCCCACGTAGCGGCGGCCGGAATCGACTCCCGCGTGCGGTGGGTAAGTGGGGTGCAGCTACTGCTTGAGTATCCACCCCGCCATTTTTTCTAACGCCACTGGCGACATGGTTTCTTCGATTTCCGCGTACTCGCTGGGCGCCCCGGTTCGGGCAGTTTGGAAAAGATGGTTCAATCCTGGCAGTTCATCAATTTCAAAGTGCTGATTGCCACCCGCCTGCAAAGCCTGGCGGATTGCGGGCAGATTCATCGTGGGGAGCACCTGAAGATCCTTTTCTCCGTTAAGCGCCAGCACGGGGCACCGGACTTTTCTCAAATCCACCGCCGGGTCGTAGGCCAGAAAAAACCTGAGCCACGGTGAAGTGAGCGCTTCGATCTGCGCACCCATTTGCGCCTCGGGGACCTTTCCGGCCAGCTTCTCTCGCAATTCCCTGTCCAGCGCGGCAGCGTCTTTCTCGTTTTTCACCAGTGCCAGGACTTCGCCTTGCTCATTCGATAACTTTTCCGCTTCCGCGGCGCTCTTCCCGGCGGCTTCGGCAATCAGGCGTGACTGTGCGATCAGGATTTGGTCACCCGGGACTCCTGCCCCCGCCAGCATCACGATGAAGGCGACGTCCGAATTCCTCGCTGCCACCATGGGGGCAATGATTCCGCCTTCACTATGACCAACCAAGCCGATTTTGTGGGGATTGACCTCGGGCCGCTGCTTGAGGTACGCCACCCCGGCTTCTGCGTCGGTGGCAAAATCGGCGGTCGTTCCGGTGGAGAATTTCCCGCCTGACTTCGCGACGCCACGATCGTCCGCCCGTAGAACCACAATGCCGTGGCGCGTGAGATAGTCGGATAACACCAAGAACGGCCGGTGACCCATTATGGCCTCGTCACGGTCCTGCGGCCCTGATCCCGTGATCAAAAACACCGCAGGGAATGGCCCTTTGCCCGGCGGGATGGTCAGCGTGGCGGCGAGCTTGATGCCCGCCGAGGGATTTAAGTAACTGACTTCCTCATCACGATAAGGGTAAGGCTTGACGGGATTCTGCGGGCGGCGCCGCTCCAATTCCGCCGCATCCTTGACGCGCTTCAGGACCAGGGGCAGGGCATTTCCGCTTTGAGTCCACGTGCCGTCAATGGTGGTGAGGTCTTGGGCAATTTTGCCTTCGAACTTTCCCGCCATTTGCTTCAGCTCCATCTTGAGTGACGTGCCGTCGCGCGTGACGGAGGTTACCGGCAAGCCTTTGGCGCCCTGGTCGAGGCTGTCCATCGTTGCCGTGAGGCCATCTTTGATGGTGGTGATATGGAAGACGATCCGCAATTTCATCAGGCCCGTGTCAAGCGTCCCTAGCCATGCGCCATCGATGTCGGAGGGCGTGGCGGGTTTTCCCGTACCCTGCCGGTCATCGGCAACGTTCTGTGCGCCCGCGACGAGGACTGTGGAAGCAAGAATTATCATTATCATGACCAATTTCTTCATAAGGACACCTCTGCTCGAATGAGTTTAGTAACTTCAACAGCTCCGTGTTGGCACGTGTTGGATCTTTCCGATTGAAACTATGTTAACTCTCCACGGCGTTCGAGCCGTTTGTAGTAGACCAGGGAATAGATGGCAGGCACCAAGGCGCTCACCAGCACTGGGGCGAGGCAAAGCAGTGGGCCCTCACCCGCCAACGCGCCCATGAGGCCGATAATCCCTCCCCCCACCATGGTTTTCGCGCCCAGGCGATGGGTGGCGTACCAAACACGTTCGTTGGCCAGGGTCCACGGCGTCCGAATGCCGATAAAGAAGTTACGCCGGAACTTTCCCGTCACATTCCCGAGGAGCGCAATCAACAGACATGTTCCCCCCATAATGGCTTTGTTGATGTTGATCGGCCCGGACACGGCAGCCCATAGCACCAGGGCGTGGACGAAGGCCAGAAATGCCATGACCACCACCATGCTGTAGAGGTGGGTTGAGTGGAATGACTCCACTTCGAAATCGCGCGGGGAGAGCCGGGGGATCGCCACCATGAGGCCCATCATCACCAGCATTATTCCGGGAATGAGGACAAGGAGTATCGACTTATCTCCATATCGATTCACCTGGCCGTGGAGGTTCCAGTGGATGGGAACGCGGCTGGGCATATAGGGATAGAGGATGGCTGCGGCTGCGAAACAAGCAATGACCAGGGCTATGCCTATGAGGTAATATTTCCGGGACACGGTGTTTCCCCTTCCTTGTTCTCCGCCGGGTGCAGCAAATCCATCGCCCAAGACAAGACGTCCTGTAGAACGGTGGTGTTGACCGAGTACCAGATCTGCTGCCCTTCGCGGCGGAAACGGATCAAATCTGCATCCTTCAGTACGGAGAAATGGTGGGACATCGAGGGCTTGGTCATTTCAAAGTGTTTGGCCAAATCCCCGGCGGTCATTTCGCGGCTACCGAGCAGGTTAAGTATCTGCCGGCGCGTGGGATCAGCCAAGGCTTTGAAGACTGCTTCCATAAAGTCACTGATTAGGCGTATATCTAATTAGGAAACTGTCTAAATATAGCGTGGGGGGGGATTTGATGTCAATGCCGCGTTTACAAACGTCCTCTTCGGCCCTCGAAGTGCAAAAACTGTCATCTTGTGAGAGAAATCACGGACACGCTGTCGGTCCGGCGGCGGGGGGAGTGAGAAAATGCGCAGCCACTTGGGTTGTACGGGGTCCTTGGATCTAGGGCTCCTTGGAGAGGGTACGCAGAAGAAACTTGAACAGATCGCGGCGAGCTGGCTGGAATACTCGCCGGAACCTCCTTCATTGGTCGTGCGCCACGTGCAGCCGGACGATCTCCCGCCCCTGCGAGAGGTTGCCGGCGAACTTTTGGATTTCCTGCACGCGGTTTCTGATTCCGAGCGCGCCCAAATTCCGGGCGGCGCTCTTTATTACCAGGACGGTATGACGGGCCAATACGTCCGCCTGAAAGTCTGGACGGGCGGTTTTCTTACTGTGGCTTGGGCCCGTCCCGACTATGCCCGTTCGCAGTGGGAAGCTTTCCACAACCAGCCGATCACGCTGGTTTTTGAGCCTTTCCAGCGGCTGAACGGTGCTGTGAGCTTTGAAGGCAATCCCAACGCCTCCGATGACCTTCGCCGGATCATCGAAAAAACCGCCGGTGAGTATTCGCAGGGTGACTACGCGATAAGCTGCTCGATCCGCCGCGTTGACGTTACCCTCAACGACGTCAATGCCGACGCGCTGACAGTGATCAATGCGCTTCGGTACATGGCGAAGGAGGGGACGCTGAGCGGCGAAATCGACGTCAGCTCGTTCCGCGCCGGTGACCTGGAAGATTATTGCCGGTTTGCGTTTCGCGCCGGCGAGACACTGATGGCGCGGCCCATGCTTTGGTCGGATACGCCAGACACACCCACGGTGCCCGCCGAGCCTGTTGCCAAAGCGGCGTGACAAGAATAGTTATCAGTTATCAGTTTTCAGTCCTCAGTCAACAAGCTCTGGTGAGCGGGGTCTTTACTGGAAACTGATGACTGACAACTGACAACTGACTGCCAAGGAGTACTACATGATGGACTATGGTTTCACCGAGTATCAAACGGCCATCCGCGATTTGTCGCGGGAGATTGCCG
>JARLGN010000463.1 GCA_031292775.1 Acidobacteriota bacterium
CGCTCGGTGACCAGCCGGAAGTCAGTCAATGAAATGGAATCCCCGGCATGGCGCAGAGGAAGCAGATGCCACAATTCCTCGGTAATAAACGGCATGAAGGGATGAAGCAGGTGCAGCGATGCTTCAAATACCCGCGCCAGATTAATCCAGACGGGCGGGACCTTTCCCCCTTCCGCCGGACGGGTAATTTCCGGCTTCACCCATTCCACATACCAATCACAGAACTCGTGCCAGAAGAAATGATAGATCTTGAACGCGGCCTCATGGAAGCGGTAATCCTTCAGGGCTTCTTCGATTTCCTTGGTCACGGCCGCGAGGCGGGAGAATATCCAGCGATCGGCAAGCGCCAGATGCTCTTCCGCGGCCACGGGCTCAAAACCGACGCCGGGAATTGGCTCCAACGCCTGTGCCAGTTGCGTGCTAAGGTTTTCCGGCATTTTCTGGAGGTTCATCAGGATGAAGCGGCCGGCATTCCAAATCTTGTTGGCGAAAGCGCGATACGACTCGACCTTGTCCTCGGAGAAGGCAATGTCGGTTCCCGGAGCAGCGCTGATGGCCAACGCAAAACGCACCGCATCGGTTCCGTATTTCTCGGTAACTTCCAGCGGATCGAGCACGTTGCCCTTGGTCTTCGACATCTTCTGCCGCTCGGCGTCGCGCACCAGCGCATGGATGTAGAGCTCGCGGAAGGGCACTTCCTTCATGAACTTAAGACCCAGCATGATCATGCGCGCACCCCAGAAGAACAGGATGTCAAAGCCCATGATCATCAGGTTGTTGGGATAAAACCGGCGCAGGTCGGCTGTCTCATCCGGCCAGCCCAGCGTGGCGAAGGGCCACAAGCCGGAGCTGAACCAGGTGTCGAGCGTGTCCGCATCGGCGCGCAATGAGGCGTTCGAACACTTTGGGCATTTTGAGGGAGTTTGACGCGCCACGATAACTTCACCGCAGGCGTCGCAATACCACGCGGGAATCCGGTGTCCCCACCAGAGCTGCCGGGAGATGCACCAGTCGTGAATCTTATACATCCAGTCGAGATAAATCTTCTTGTAGTTGTCGGGAGTAATGCGCACGGTGCCGTCTTCCACCACGCGAATGGCGGGTTCCGCCAACGGCTGCGTTTTCAGGAACCACTGAATGGAAAGAAGAGGCTCAACCACGGTCTTGCAGCGCTGGCAGGTTCCCACGCTGAGGGGGTAGTCCTCTATTCTTTCCAGCAGACCTTGGTCACTGAGGGCCTTTACCACGGCCTCGCGCGCTTTGTAACGATCAAGGCCCTGGTAGGCTTGCCCGGCTTCCGCGGTCATGCGCGCGTGCTCGTCAATCACCACTACGCGCGGCAGGTTGTGCCGCTGGGATATAGCGTAATCGTTGGGATCATGCGCGGGCGTCACCTTCACGGCGCCAGTGCCGAATTTGGGGTCCACAAAATCGTCGGCGACCACCGGAATGACGCGTCCGAGGAGCGGCAGGACCAGCTTGCGGCCAAGCGCCGCGCGGTAACGCTCATCGGTTGGATTGACGGCCACTGCGGTATCACCCAACATCGTTTCCGGCCGGGTGGTGGCAACGGTCAAGTGCCCCTGGCCATCTTCAAAGGGGTAACGGATGTACCAGAGGTGGCCGGGGCGGTCTTCGTGCACAACCTCCAAATCTGAAACCGCCGTCCCACAGCGTGGACACCAATTGACGATGTATTGCCCGCGATAGATCAGCCCTTCCTCATAAAGTCGAACGAACACTTCCTGCACCGAGCGCGTGTACGCGGTGTCCATGGTGAAGCGGTCGCGGGTCCAATCCACCGATGTACCCAGGCGCTCCATTTGGCGGCGAATGGTGCCGCCGTTCTGCTCTTTCCATTTCCAGCACTGCTCCAGGAATTTTTCACGGCCCATTTCAAGCCGGAGGCGCTGCCCTTCACGCTGCCAGGCACTCTTCGCCTGAGCCCCCGCCAGGTCCGGACGCGCCGCGCGACCCATTTCGCGCTCCACGATCATTTGCGTGGCGATGGCGGCATGATCGGTGCCCGGCAGCCAAAGTACGTTTTCGCCCCGCATACGATGCCAGCGCATCAAGATGTCGATTTCCGTGTGCTCCAGCATGTGTCCCATGTGAAGCGACCCGGTGATATTCGGCGGAGGAATCACCAGGCAGAAATGCGGGCGGGGACTTTCATCCGCGGGCCGATAGAGTTTTTGCGTAACCCAGGAACGGGCCCAGCGGGGTTCAATGCTTTCTGGCGAATAGACCTTGGGTATCTCAGTTTCCAAAAGAACCTTCTCCTGAACAACTGCGGCAAGAAATTGAAATCAAAATAAATATACTGGCTGTGTGAAGGTGAGTCAAACATCCGGCGGGCGTGTCAAGACCCTGTGGCGCTCCTGCGGGCTGCGAAGGAGGCCGGAAAAGAGGGGCGACCTTCCGTTGGCATTCCCAATCTCAGGTTCGCACTCTCCGAGCCGCAGCAAATATGCCAGGCGCAGCAGCACTGCCGGTGCAGGCATATTTGCCCTGGCCGGGACTCATTACTCCTGGGGTGGGGATGCCTCGTTGGCGATCTCAGAGGCAATTTCTTCTGCGAGCCGTCTGGCCAGTTCCTCCACAATTTCCGCTGGCAGGACGGGCGGCGACATTCTCACCACTGCTTTGTGGACGACAGTGTAGACCAGGCCCCACTCATAGTCCGGCAGAGGGGGGGCAGGTTCAGCCAGAGGCTCGGGCGGTGCCGCTTCCGGCTGAACTTCTGAACCAGTTTCCGTCGAGCCCTCGTGGGAAGCTGCTTCCGCCGTGGTGGCTTCCGTATTGACCTCTGCCGCGGCAACCTCTGTCAAAGCGGCTTCCGGAACAGTTACTTCCGGTGCAGCCTCAAATGGAATGACCTCAGCAATAGGGGCTTCCTCTATCACGGGCTCGGTTTGAGCTGCCTCTACGGGGGCAACTTCTTCAGGGGCAACTTCGGGAGCAACTTCCGGAACAGGCGCCTCCGATGCAGATTCGAATGGGGCAACCTCAGCAGCAGGAGTTTCCTCTATCAAAGGCTCGGATTGAGCTGCCTCTACGGGAGCAACTTCCCCAGGGGCAACTTCGGGAGCAACTTCCGGAACAGGCGCCTCCGATGCAGATTCGAATGGGGCAACCTCAGCAGTAGGACTTTCCTCTATTACGGTCTCGGTTTGATAAGTTTCTACGGGAGCAACTTCTTCAGGGGCAACTTCCGTCTGAGCAACTTCCACAGCGGCAGCTTCGACCGGAGCGACTTCCGCAACAGATGCCTCCGGTGCAACCTCAGACGTAGCAACTTCAGTAGCAGGAACTTCCTCGATCACGGACGCGGATTGAGCAGTTTCTACTGGCGCAATTTCCTCGGGAGCGACTTCAGCCTGAGCAACTTCCGCCGGGGGAGAATCCACCCCATTCGATCCAAAATGCACTTGACCGGCAGTGGCATCATCCAAAGAAAAACTATCGAGGCTTGTGACGGCCAAGGGAGGAGGAACGTAAGGAGGCTCGGGAAGCCGCGCTGGCGGAGCTTCCGGTGGCGCAGCGGGAGCTTGCGGTTCAGGCTGCAACCCGGGAGCCGCGGGGCCCGCGGATTCACCCTCCGGGGGCGCGGGAGCCGTTTCATCCTTCCAAACCGGTTCGGCAATCTCCACCGGTGCGCGGAAAATCATAGTGCGAATTACGTCGCTACGGCTTGGTGGTTCGGGGGCTTGCTCCCACCGGTCCTCAATAAACACCGGCTCCGGAGGTGATGCTTCCGACCCTTCAAGAATCGCGGGCTCTTGCGCCGGGGGAGCCGGAGGTGCTGCTTCCGATCCTTCAAAAACCGCTGGCTCCTGCGCCTCGGGAGGCGGCGGTGGTGGAGCAAATGGGCTGGGAGCGGGAGGCTCCTCAACGACCAACGGAGGTTCCTCGTTCGAGGCGCTTTGCGGCTCGGGGGCCGGAAAAGTGTCAATGTAATAATCGGACGGAGCAGTGGGCTCCGGGACGGCCCCACCTTCCACTTGCGGCGGTGGAAACGACCCTTCAATTTCCGCCGGCGAGGGTGAGTAAGAATATCCCAGCGGCTCTTCGGTGGGTTCAGCGAATGCGACGCCCTCCGAAGCTGCAGTAAAATCGGGGGTCACGGGCTGCACCACGGTCGGCATTTGATCCGGTTCTTCCCCAGAAAAGGCATATTCCTTGGGGGGCTCAGGAGGAGCCGGCGGCTCAATGACCGGCGCCGCAGCGGCGGCTGTCGCCACCTCAAATTCCTCGGCAAATTTCACCACAACGTTGATTAAGTCTTGCGCCTCGAAGGGCTTCTTGATAATTCCGTTGGCCCCAACCTGTGCGCCTCGCGCGTCATCGTAAGGCTCCATGTCACTGGCAACAAGCAGGACGGGCACAAGATAATGCTCCGGCGACTTCTTCACAAACTCGCAAACTTCGTAGCCATCCCGGCCAGGCATGGAAACATCCGCCAATACGACTGAGGGGTGGATCACTGCCAGCCGCTTGATTGCAGCCACCCCGTTGGAAACGGTTTCAACCTCAAACCCTTGTCCCTTCAGTATCCCCAGCGCTTTTTTCTGAATGGTGGGGCTATCGTCGGCAAACAGAACAATCCGAGCCACGGGATTCTCCTACTTCCTACTTTGGTCCAAACCAGATTGGTCAGAGGAATACCACGACACAACCGGGAAGTCAAGGCGCAACTTATTAGGAATCTTTAGTTTGCGCATCCAAATAGGTATGTGCAACGCGTACATGGATGAGTTTTGACCACCTGTCCTCGTCATGGTAATTCCCCTGCGAGGCAAGAACTGAATTAAAAGGGCTTAACAACCTTCTTCAGGACGTGAAAGTGGCCCTTCTTCTTGGCGGGCTCCGTGGGAGTCGCAGCGGCAGGCTGACTCTTGTCAGAGGTACTCTCCTTGGCCTTTTCGCTGTCGTTACTGGGATTCGCAGCCGCCTCCGCAGGCTTCCCAGCGGCCAAGCTCTTTTCATTCACGGGCGAAGCCACGATGGTGGAATTACCGGAGGGGGCGGCGGTCGGCGTCTTCGCGGTCTCGATCCCAAAGCCGGAATTGGGGCCAAGATGCACGGGGCCGTAAAGTGTGGCGCTGGTATCGGGGGAGCCTGACACCATGCCTTGCATCCTGGTCAACCAGTCGCGGTCGATATGATGACTTGCGTCTGCCCGGGCACGTGCCAGCATGGCGCGGGTGGGCCTCGGGACAGGCTCTTTCATGGCAATCAAGCGCTCTTTGGCTTGCGGAGCCAGAGGGCTCAGCGGATAGTCCGTGATCACGTGGGAATAATAAGGGACCGCCTCGCGCCCTCGCTTCAAATGCTCCAGGCTTTGGCCCATGTAAAAGAGCGCGTTGTCACCCGCACTGAAATCCGGGTAGGTGTCAACTATCGACTTGAAGCGTGACCGTGCCGCCACATAGGCGCCGTGCGTAAAGTAATAGTTCGCCGTAAGGTATTCGCCTTGCGCCAGCACTTCCTGCGTTTGGCGCAAACGCCGCTTGACGCGCGTGATCATGGGGCTGTCAGGGTATTTCAGCAGGAACTCTTTAAATTCCGCATCGGCAATCTTGGCTTCCGTCTGGTCGCGATCGGCTTTTGCCATCATGCGGAAATGCGCCATGCCCACGCGAAATTGCGCTTCCGGAGCTTCCGGCGCGGTGGGGAAAAAGGTGATGAAATCCTTGTACTCCGCTTCCGCCTGAGTCAATCCGGAAACGCCACCCTCACTGTAGTAGGAATTAGCGATCGCGAGCTTGGCTTTGGAGAGATACTCGCTGTCAGGATAGGTGTTGATCAGGGTTTGCAGGGTCAACCGCCCGACGTCGTACCGCCCATGGACGATTTCGTTGGTAGCTTTCTGGAAAAGAACCTTGTCAGGCTGCTCGCCCGGAGCAAACTGCAAGGCCGGGTCGGGGTGGTGCAACCGATTCACGGCCGCGCAACCGGTAAGAAAGCCGGCAAGCCCAAGCAGAGTAGCAGTAACAAACGCTTTGCGAACTGTGGTTGTTGCGGGTCCGTTGAACAGGATTCTAACTCCTCATCAGAATCAAACTCTGGAAACTTGCCTGGCCATCGCCGCCTGACGCATCATCTCTGCCAACCGGCTCTTGGGGTCCTCTTGAAAGATGTCAGAACCGGCCACGAGGATGTCTGCCCCAGCATGGCACAAGGCCGTAACTTGCTCCAGGCCGATGCTTCCCTCAACCTGAATTGCGAAATCCAGCCGCCGTTCGGAGCGCATGGCGGACGCGGATTGAACCTTACTGAGCGTCCTGGGGAGAAACGGAGAGTCCGCGAATCCCAGGTCGGCGGAGAGAATCAGCAGGTAATCCATTTCTTCCATGGCGTCGGAAACGGTTTCGACTGCCGTGGAAGGATTCAGAGCCAAACCCGCCTTGGCGCCGCCGCTCCGGATGACTCGAAGAACCTTATGCAGGTTCGGTGTTGACTCGGCATGGACCGCAATCCGATCCGCGCCGAATTTGAGAAACTCTGGGACGTAGCGTTCCGGCCGCTCCACCAGAAGGTGCACATCCAAAACCAAATCCGTGGCCTTGCGCAAACTCTTGACCACGGGTTGGCCCACGCTGATGTCGGGAACAAAGTGCCCGTCCATGACATCCACGTGAACCATGGATGCGCCAACCTCTTTAATTAAATGCAATGCCTCCCCTAGTCGAGCAAAATCACCGGCCAACAGAGAAGGCGCAATTAGGGCCATAAAGAAAGACGGTCACGGTCAGACATCGTTCCGTGAGAAACGCTCCATAGATTAGCACAACTCTCTTCCCTGCGGGGAGAAACCGGGCGCGAAAGTCTTGAACCGGCAATTCGAAATACGTGAATGTTGCAATCTTCCATGATTGCCAGGGTTCCCGCTGGACTTATTGCCACTGCCAAGAAAAAATCATTCTCCCCCGCGCTGGGATTGGGCTTCCCTTCCCCAAGGGAGGAGTATAATAGCCTTTAGGAGCGCCCCCCTCGCAGGGAGTAGAGGACGACCCCATGGCACGCATTTTTACTACATCACAACTTTCCGATTTTCTCTTCGACCGCATCATCGTGAACTGCCCCAAATGTCAGGATGTCCGCTGCCTGAAGATTGCTTGCACACTGACAGCGGAAGAACTCATGGAAGAAGCTGACATCCTTCACAAGCTCGAACCGGTTTCCGACGGCGGTGCGTAGGAAGTACCGCGGTTGCCCAAAGGTCTCGCAACATATGGGACGTTTGCGGCATCTTCGCCGAGAATAAATCAAAACTCCTTCGTGAGCCCATGCCTCGACTGACAAGACGCAGGCATTCGCCCCCGCAGCCAATGGTTGCGCCGATTCAGCCTCCGCATGCCGGATGAGAGAAGGTAGCGCGGAGGCGGGCGCGGTTTGCCTTCCTCCGCGGCTATTAACATCGGAATATCAACCATGTTATTAGCATTCAAACACGAACTGCGATGGGCGGACGAAGAGCCACAGACGAACGCAAACTGCGCGTGCGTCTGCGTTACCCCCTCTCCGCCCACCGAGGGTTACACTTACGACGCCATGAACAACCTGCTGTCCAAGACGGACCGCAACCAGCACACGGTAAGCTATGGCTATGACCCGCTGTACCGCCTGACCAGCAAGACCTACCCGACTCGACTGTGGTCAACTACACCTATGACGCCGTGAGCCGCTTGACGCAGGTCACCGACCCATCGGGTATCTACGGATTTACCTACGACAACCTGGGGCGATTACTCGGCACGGGCACGCAGTATTCGTTCCTGAGCGGAACGCTTACCAACAGTTACGGTTACGACGCGGCGTCAAATCGCATTTCACTGACCACTTCGGAATCCGGAATCACGAATTATGAATACGATTCATTGAACCGCCTAACCAGCAGCGTAGCGCAGAGTTGGGCGTAGTTGGCCCTACTCTGCGGTTCGTCAACAAATTCGTAAACAGGTAATTGAACTTTGAGGATGTTGTTAAAAGGTGAAAGCCGTGGAGCTGTTCCAAAAGACGGAACAACTTTGCGCTACGCCGCTGGCGCAGCAATTATGTCCCTGCGCAAAACGAATCATTTTGCCGATCCCCGGCAGCGGGATTACACCCAACCATCCGCTGCTGAGTCGACCGTTTTGGAGGGCAGATGAGCATGGCTTCGGTTAGCGGGAACGGGAGGCGACCAATCGAAAGAATTTATTATAATTATCAAGACAATGTGCCATTGCAAATTAGTATCAAAGATAATGGAATGCCTTAATGGATACGTAACAATTCGTGGCCCGTAACGTGCCCGTGGTAGGCGCATCAGTAATTGCCATCAGCATGGAGTCCACAATGCGTCCTCGTCTGCAGAGACTGGCTCTTATTCTGTTCGTTGCCCTGTCTGCAAGATGTGCGTTTTCCCAATCACCTGTAATCACCAGTGTAAGTCCCACGACAGGCGTAGCGGGCCTCACGCAGGTGACGATCACGGGCAGCGGCTTTGGGGCCGGCAGCGGGGCGGTAGGGCTGGGGACCAACTTTGCGACGGTGAACAGTTGGACCGACACGCAGATTGTCGCGACGGTTGGCTCGGCGTCGTTCTCGGGCCTGGCCTACGTAGTGACAGCGAACCAGGCGTGGAGCAACTCAGTTGACTTCACCGTGATCCGACCGACCATCACCAACATCAGTCCCTCGACGGTCGTGGCGGGCGGGCAGGTGACGATCACGGGCAGCGGCTTTGGGGCCAGCCAGGGAGACGTAGCGCTCGGGACCAACTTTGGGACGGTGAACAGTTGGAGCGACACGCAGATTGTCGCGACAATTGGATCGGCGGCGGCGGCGGGATCGGCCTATGTGGTGACGGCGAACCAAGCGTGGAGCAACTCCTTGCCCTTTACGGTCGTTATGCCCCCGGCGATTACGGCGAGTCTGAGCCCCGCCGCCAATTCGAGCGGATGGAACAACTCGCTGGTTACCGTCAGTTTCTCCTGCACGGCAGGCACCTTGCCCATTGCCAACTGTCCCGCCCCACAAACCGTCTCCACGGAAGGCGCCGCTCAGGCAGTGACCGGCACAGTCAGCGACACCGCCGGGGACCAAGTCACAGCCACGGTCTCCGTAAACATTGACATGACCCCGCCCGTTATCGCCGTCAGCGCCCCGGCTGACCAGTCAACCGTTTCGCAAGCCGCGGTCACGATCACGGGCAGCGCCACCGACGCCTTGGCGGGAACCACGCAGGTAACCTGCGGCGGCGTAACGGGCACGGTCTCCGACCCTGCGTTCTCCTGCGGCGTGACGTTGAACGTGGGGTTGAGTCTCATCGTCGTCAAAGCGACTGACGCTGCCGGCAATGTTTCCGCACTCAGACTCCATTTGAATCTCGCCGGAACCCTTTCGGCTCCGAACACCTTGACGGTCACTCCCAGCGGGGTCAATATGCTGGTGGGAGGGACGCAACAGTTTACGGCGGTTGACGAGTTGGGGCGGCCGCGCACGGACGCCACCTGGACCGTCAGTGATACGACCATAGCCACAATTACCAGTGATAGTTCGCCCTTAATGACGGGAGTGGCAGCCGGGCAGGCAACGCTGACCGCAACTGTGGGAAGCGTGTCGGGCCAGACCACCGTTAACGTTCTGAGCGGAACATCGCTCCCGGATGGCACTTTGCAATGGTCGGCGCCACCGCCTCCTAGTTACACGGCACAGCAGATATTGCAGGCAGAACCTTCGACCGGGTCTCCCGATATTTATACCGTGGCCACGGCAGGCGGAAATTGCATGGTGACAGGTCTTACGGGAGGGGGCCAGCCATTGTGGACAACGCCGCTGGCAGTTTCGTCCTGTAAGGGGACGCCCGACGGAAGCGGAGGGATCCTAGTAAACGCTGGGAACCAAGTTATAGACTTGGATGGGCAAACCGGTACTCCAGCATGGACAACGGCTATCGCGCCAGATCATTACTTCCTGCAGGAAGATGGGCTGACGGTCGGCCAGGATGGAACGATCTACTTCACGAGCTGGTGGAATGCGAACACGTTCGGGCTGGTCTCGCTGGCGGCCGACACGGGCATCGGCAAACTGCTTTACACACCGCCCCAAGGGGAGCAGATCACCCCGTCGTGCGGTCGCTATAGCAGATATGATAACATTGTAACAGATATGACGAATCAGGTCATCGGCCCGGACGGCACGCTCTTTGCAGGCATGTTTGTTAGTGACAACATCTACGATCCCTGCATGGAGGGGACTTTTGGTGCTGTTTACACACTTTCTCTTCTTCAAATTGGGCCCAATGGCTCGACCACGGTGACTCCGATTAAGGTCGATAACAATACCAATGATTGGTACTATCTGCCCTTGGCCGTTATTCCTGACGGCCAGGGAGGTGCCCTGTTCGCCTGGTCATTTGCGCAAGGCGAGAACTACCCATTTCAAGGACACATAACGGATGTTACCAGCTCAGGCTCGACCGACGTCAGCGTTCCCGGCACCATTTATGGAACGCCGTACGAAATGGTGCTGGGAGAGAACGGATTGGCATTTGCAAATAATGGCAATACGATAACCGCGTTCAACATAACAAGCGGTTCAACCGCTTGGACCTACGCAACGCAGGATGCGCTGAGCATCGTGGCCGCTACGGGCGACGGCGGCGTCATCATTAATGATTTCGTCCAGGGACTCCTCACCCTCGATGCAAACGGCTCCCCCGGTTCTGCCACCCCAGCCCCTTCGAATGCCGAGCCCTGGACCTCGGGCGAGTGGCTCGTAAACGTCAACGACACTCTGCCAGGCATGTCCGGAGGTCCGCTTGCGTACCTCGCAGCGAATGCATGGATTTTCCCGGACGGCAGCCGAGCGGGATCTAACTCGTCGCCAAGGCTGACTACCGCAACGTTCATCGTCAAGGCCCCCAGTACCAACGGCCAAGACACCAATTTTGGCAGCACGGGAGCCGCCAGCACATACATCGGCGCGGGTCTAAATGCACATACAAGATGGTTCGTAGATACGGGACAGAGCCTCGCCAATATCGGTTCTTTTGTCGTGCAAAATGTTTCTGAAGTGAACGACGTCGTTGGGTTCATTGGCGACTCCTATATCGTGGGCTGCGGTAGTCAAAACCCCTACTGCTGGGCGTCGGTAGGACTCGGGTTTACGGACAACTGGCTGGTCAGGACGCCTGATTGCTCGGCCAGCGGTAATGCCGCCGGACTGTGTTGGGGTATAGACGACGTACAGTATCCGTTACCGTGTGGGCCAAACGGTGTTCAATCCCAGGGATTCTGCTATTACCAGACACCCCCATCTCAAGTGGGCGCCACCCAGGTCGGGAACAATTGCTACAGGTTCAATATTTTTCCCTACAACAAGGTCCCGATCAT
This sequence comes from Acidobacteriota bacterium, assembly GCA_031292775.1. GTDB lineage: Bacteria > Acidobacteriota > Terriglobia > UBA7540 > UBA7540 > Bog-366. The sequence goes on from JARLGN010000463.1 coordinate 11,385, forward strand.
AACACCGGCCCTCCTGACGAGTGCAAAGGTTATCTTCATCGCCGCGTGCGACACCACCAACTTCTTTAACGGCTGGTGGAACATGAATCTAAACGGCGTGGCGGGAGGAGGAGCACTTGTTGTGCCTGACATTGCGGCTATGGCCAATCTTGTCATAAACCAGCAGAACGTGCTGCCAAATTGGCCCCAGAATATGGGCTCGGTTGACCTTGTCCAGGGTACCGTGGCCTACAAAGCGTTTGTGAAGAGTTTGGCGGCCGGTAACACAGCCCAGGTGGCTGTGAATGCTGCGAATACGGCAGTCGCAGCGTTTTACCCGACAATTGTCTATTCTGACCCCCTGGTCGGATCGCTTCCGCAGGTTGTCTACAAGGTCGCAGACGGAACCAATCCCAATGTGTGTCCGGCTTGCAGGTGATAACATGAAACCTAAATTGATCGTCGCACTGATTTTGTCGATCTCGCTCATGGGGTGTGTTGGCGCTTTCGCCCAAGAGCCCATACCCGTGACCAAGAACTATGTTGCGTGGGCGCGCGAGTTCCTACGGACCATGTATCCTACGCTCAACGGCAAGGGATACACTCTGACACCAGAGACGGCCAGTTGGTACGATCAACCGGGCGAGCAGAAAAGTTCATTCAACCTGTATGTCGGCAAAGGAGCCGCGTATGCTGACCTGCGTTTTGTCGGCGGCTATTTTCTGCATGATTTCGTGCCGGGCAAGACCCCTCCGCCTCCTCGTCCGGTTGATTACTACCCTGGTTGGCAGCACCCGCACCAGCTTCTAGAGGCCGGCTTTACCTTTGACGACCATGACCGGCTCAAGGCATTCGGCGCGTTTGGGCCGGCCGTCGGGGATATCGAAAGAGCTGTAGCTTTCGCAAAACAGGTCCAGTCCCAGCCCGAGTTGGAACCCGGTCAGGTTGCCGATGTTCTGACACTGGCCGGCGCCGTCTACGGGCCGAATGACAAGGATTTGTTGGTGAAGAATTTCCCCTTCGAGAAGCTGGGACGGTTTCTTGGAAAACTAACGATTGTCTCTGTCGGCTATCAACCACTGGCTGAGAACCGGGACAACGCTGACCGTTGGCCTTTGTGGGAGGTGACGGCGGACGCCAAACAACCGGACGGAACGGTGATCACCTACAAGCTCAGGTTCGAACCGTTCAAAGGCGACCTGCTCAACATCTGGACCGGCCAGGATCACTGAATTGGGGAGAGAAAAGGGGTCAGGGAGAGAAAAGGGGTCAGGAGAGAAAAGGGGTCAGGAGCCTTTTATTCATGAGGGAGGACGGGGTAGAATGCTGTTATGGGCCGAACTCGGCGGCGGTTGGATACACGTACGACGCTCTGAGCCGCTTGACGCAGGTCACCGACCCTTCGGGCACCTACGGCTTTACCTACGACAATCTGGGGCGATTGCTCGGCACAGGCACACAGTATTCCTTCTTGAGCGGAACGCTTACCAACAGTTACGGCTACGACGCGGCCTCGAACCGCACTTCGCTGACCACTTCGGAATCCGGAATCACGAATTATGAATACGATTCATTGAACCGCTTAACCACCCTGACCGACTCGAACACAGGCGAGTTCGGCTTTGGATATGACGTGCTGGGGCGCCGGACTTCCTTGACCCGGCCCAATGGCGTGGATACTTCTTACAGCTACGACAATCTCTCGCGCTTGCTCAGCGTGCTGCACAATGGAGGCACTCTTCCGGGAAGCACCAGCTACGTCGTAGACGCGGCTGGGAATCGCACCAGCAAGACGGCCTTACAACAAGCCGACCCGAATCCCGTTTCCGTGACGTCGAATTACACCTATGACAACATCTACCAATTGACGCAGGCGGTAGTGGGAGGCAATTTGGCAGAGAGCTACTCCTTTGACGTGGTGGGGAATCGCCTGACTTCCGTCGACCCGGCGTCGTACACCTACAACAGTTCGAACCAGCTCACCTCCACGTCAGCCGGAGGGAAAGGGGTCAGGAGCCTTTTAGAGGAGAGGGGCAGAAAAGGGGTCAGAGGGGCAGAAAAGGGGTCAGGAGCCTTTTATTCTTGAGGAGGAGGGGGTAGAATGCCGTTATGAGCAGAATTCGGCGGGTGGATGTGGGAGGTATGGTTTACCACGTTTGGAACCGTGCGAACTTTCGTTCCCGCTTGTTCCGAAGCCCC
>JARLGN010000059.1 GCA_031292775.1 Acidobacteriota bacterium
CATGCCGGCGCCGAGCTCTCCCAGGGCTTGCCCCATGAATTTTTCGAGCTTCGCTTGGTCAATTTGCATAATTCCTCCTCAGTGCACGTGTGTAATCAGGATGGAATAGACTTCGGGCTCCTCGTTATGAGCCGGAGTCTCAAATTGTTGAATTGTCAGGTTTGAGCCCTTACTGCGATCTGGAGTTTACCGCGTAATTTTTCGCAAAGCAACTGGACGCCTTGCGGGGATTCAGGCTGTGTTGCGAAGCTGCGAAAGGCATGTCGTGGCAGTCGCCACCCCTCATATGCCCGCGAGGATGCTGTCCAGTTCCGGCAGCAACGTGATGCGCGGGCAAGCGGCATTGGGGTAGGCGTTGATGCGATCGATCAGCACGCCGTGCAAGCCCGCGAGTTGCGCGCCGCCCACGTCCGTGGCGTTCGTGTCGCCCACAAAGACGGTTTCGTTCGCCTTCACTTTGGCGCTGGCGAGCGCTAATTGAAAGATTTCGGGATGCGGCTTCTCAACACCCACAATCGCAGAGTCAAAGACCGCCTGGAAGTAGTCGCGCAAGCCAACTTGCCGCAACTGATCTTCCATGGTGCCCACGGAATTGGAAATAACACCCAAGAAGTAACCCTGCTCTTTGAGGGATGCCAGATAGCCTGGCGTCTCCGGCATTACGACTGACCAGGTCCGGATGTTGCGAAAACCGTCAGCCGCCATGCGAATCAAGCGCGTGCGTTCGGCCTCCGGCGCGCCGATCAACCCCATTAACGACGCAAGATACTCGCCCCAGAAGTAGTGGTCGATGGTGCGCGGAACTTCGCCCTTGCGAATTTGCGGCCACAGCCATTCGTCGAGCTTCTGCTTGGCGGCGCGCTCCGCGGCGTGGAAGTCCTCCACGCGGGCTGGAAATCCCGCTTCGGTCAGGTCGCGCGCCCGCTCGTCGAGCCGGGGATACAGCAGCGTATTTCCTGCATCAAAGAAAATGGCGTGAACGTGTGATGATTTCATCTCTTCTCCGTAATCCTCAGGAAGTTCCGCATTATATCAGCCGAATGCTGCACGCTGCCGGAGGGAAATGACCTTGACCCTTCTCCGCCTTGCCACTAGATTAAGTTTGACTGCTTATGATAAAGGATTGTGTGTAATGAATGAACGTAATTTGAGCTGGCTGCGATCAGTTTCGCCGTTTGCTCTTTGCTCTTGCCTGTTGCTGGCTGGCTTGCCGTTTCCTGTTCACGCGGCTCAACCCGCAGTAAAATCAGCGGAAGGCGGGCCTGCAACTCAAGCCTCGTCAGACGCCGACGAACAGAGCGCGCTTGACGAAGCGTTTCGGTCGGCCGAGGGCAATCCTCAAATCCTCATCAAGAATTTGGAAGCCTTTCTTACGCGTTTCCCCCAGTCTCCCCGGCGTGAACTGGTTCTGCGAACCATCTGCACTTATGCGATGCAGGCGAACGCACCGGGCGTGGTGGCGCAATACGGCCAAATGCTGGTGAAGTTGACCCCTAATGATCCGAAGCTGCTGAGTATGCTTATTGAAGCGCTGGCCCGGCAACCCGATCAAGCCAGCCGCACCCACGCCATTGACTACTGTTCGCGCCTGCTGAAGATCGCGGAAGATCAGCGGGATCGGGCAATAGCAACAGGCGTCAGCAATAATTCCCCCGCGCAATGGGCGGAGCACATTGCCGCCATCTATGCCCAGCGCGCCGGGTTTCACCGGGATTCAGACGATCTCGATAAGGCCCTTGCCGACTATGAAAAGAGCTATGCGAGCTACCCCACCGCCCGCGTCGCCGGGGAACTGGGGGATATCGCGTCGAAGAAAGGTGATTCTGCCCGCGCCGTGGATTATTACCTCACCGCCTTTATCTTTCCCGATAAGAACCCCGACCCCGCCCTGCGCCACGAGATCCGGCGAAAGCTTGGCAGTTTGTACGGAGCGCAACACCGTTCTGAGAAAGGTCTGGGGGACCTTGTGCTGTCGCGCTATGACGCCCTTATACCCCAACTCTCCGAGCGGTTTTCCACTGACCAGTCTCAAAACGCCGGCCGCCATGATCCGTTCGAGTTCGTTCTGGAGCAGATGGATGGAACTCCGCTGCCCCTGGCGAATTTCCGCGGCAAGGTGATCGTGGTGGATTTCTGGGCGACATGGTGCGGCCCTTGCCGCATGCAAGGGAAACTCGTGGAGCAAGTTGCGAAAAGCTTTCGTGGAAATCCCAACGCCATCTTCTTATCGCTGAATACGGACCAGGACCGCGGCGGTGTGCCCGCCTTCCTCAAGCAGGAGGGCTGGACCGTGCCCGCGGCCTATGCCCAGGGCTTGGATCAGCAACTCAGCGTCAGGGAGCTCCCCACGCTGGTGATTTTCGATCGCCAAGGCCAGGTTGTCTACCGCCAGGATGGTGTGAACCCCGAGAGCTTTGTCCCGGAACTCACCAAGCATCTGCGCGAGACGCTGAGGGAGCCGGGCCGGTAAGGAGTAATCTGCAGGCCGGGCTGCATTTATCCTTTACACTTCACTCTTTAACCTTGAGGTTTCAGCCGATCCTCCAGTTTCTGCTTTTCATCTTCACCTAGGAACGCAGCATGCACGGCGTTCCGGTATAGCCCTGACAGCGCCTCGCGACTCAGTTCAAAGTAGCGGGCGGCCCGCAGGAATTCCTCCTGAAGGCTTGTCCCGAACATGGCCGGGTCGTCGGAATTGAGCGTTACCACCAAGCCTGCCTCCATGAACTTCGGCAGTGGATGATCTTCAAATCGTGCAATCAATCCGGTGGACACGTTGCTGCTGGGGCACACTTCCACGGGAATCTGCCGTTCACGCAACAAAGCCATCACGTTGGCGTCGCGAATGGCGGTTAGGCCGTGGCCAATACGCTCTGCGCCGAGCAACTCGACGGCATCCCGAATGCTATCCGGCCCGCAAGCCTCGCCCGCATGGGCCACGCCATGGAGCCCCAGGTCGCGCGCCTCACGAAAGACATCAGGGAAAAGTCTTGCCGGACCGGCCGCCTCGTCGCCGCCGATGCCAAAACCCACGACTCCTTGCGAACGGTAGCGGGCCGCCCAGCGCAGCACTTCCCGCACATGGTCCATCCCAAATTGCCGGGTGGCGTCGAAGATCCATTTCACCCGCACTCCCGTGCGCCCTTCGGCTTCTTCCGCGGCTGCGGCCACCGCCTCAAAGATCGCGTCCACCGGTTGCTTCTTCCACAACACCACGCCCGCGGCGAAGATGATTTCCGCGTACTGAACGTTCTGACTTGCCAGCCACTCCATCAATCGCGTGGTTACCAGGGCGTAATCCCGCGGCGTCTCAATAAGCAGGCTGATGATTCCAAACGCCACCAGGAACTCTCGAAAGTTCCCGTAGCGGAAGTCCTGCGTGTGCCGTGCGGTGGTCCATTCATCCACTTTCTGCCGCAGCTCGCGCTTGTTCCGGGAGAGCTCCAGCAAGGTCTCAGGGCGAACCGCTCCCTCCAGGTGCAGGTGCAATTCCACCTTGGGCAATTGAGCAATGAACGTCGAATGGGAAGATTCCAGTTCCGGCATAGTCTCGGGGTTCGGCACTAGGGGTTAGGGGCTCGGGCAAAACCCCGGTTTCTGCATTTCGATAGACACGCAAGGCGATCTCAAGCCGAACCCGGATGCCAAGTCCCGAATCCCGAGTTCCGAACCCCGTGTCCCGGCTCTTATCGCATGGGAAGTTGAGGGCGGCCGGCATTCAGCCACGCCGTGTACCAATAGGAGCCGGCATCGTGCGCCGCGGCATTAATCTCGCGAACCACGGTCGGCCCTACCCGGTTGTAAAAGTGGTCGTAGTATTCGTCGTTATAATCCGTCATGCCCTCGCGTGCGAGCAGATCGGACCACACGACGAGGTCCACCCAGACGTTGGAAGCCAGGCAGGTTTGAAAAGCATATTCCGTAGGATCATCAATCTTTACGGCGTTGTCCGGATGCATGATGAAGAACTTTGAGTACCGGTCAAATAGGCGGATATCAAACCGGGAGGACAGGCCTGTTTGCAGGGTCATCTGGCCATCGAAATTCTGGGTGGTGTGCAGAGGGTCGTGGGCATCCGCCACGTAATGTGCCAGCGCGCTGGCATCCAGCTTCACTTCCTCCCAATTGCCATCCTTCATCGCCTTGGTGAGGCGCAGACTAAATTCGCCGATCTGCCACGGTAGAACGCCATCGCGACTGATGCGCCACGAGCCCAGTTTTTCTTTCGCTTGTTGATAACCATGCGGCAGCCCGGGGTAGGGGAAGACCCCGTACTTATCCAGGTAAATGTATTGACGCATGCGCTCGTAACGATCCTTCTTCATCAACTCGTCGGGGTCGTTGGCGTGTTCAGTCAGGAATTGACGGTTGTTTTCAAAAAAAGTGCGAATCTCCGGCGGTAAGGTTTGGATAGCCCAGGTATTGACGATCTGGTGTGCGGTCGGGCCCCACGCCCAATCAAGGCCCGGGCTGGTGAGGCATAGCACAAGTATGGCAAACAACATGACAAACGGCCGGGGTCTCATCGATGCTTTGCGAGACCACCAAAGAACTCCGCTCCTGGCAGGCTCCATGAGTTGAGGTCCCTCCTCGATCTGTCCAACCCGCTTGATTCTATCGCAATTTCACTTACCCGTCTTTCCCTGTTGCCTGCAATTATCTAGGATGCAGAATGGACGTTCAAGGGAATCGATCCTGTGTTGACGGGAGTGCGTGGTGCCCGGCCAAATTCCGAATGATGCCGGCTGTACAAGAAGTAAATGCACAAGCCGATGACCAGCCACACCACGAACCGTCTCCAGGTCTCAAGGGGCAGGCTGGCCATCAGGATAACGCACGAGAGGATGGAGAGAATCGGAACCACGGGCACCCACGGCGTGCGGAACGAGCGCGGCCGGTCCGGCTGCTTCCGGCGCAGCACCAGCACCCCCAGGGAGACCAACATAAATGCGAACAGGGTTCCAATGTTGGAAAGATCCGCGAACGTACCAATGTCAAACATTCCCGCCGGAATGGCGACAACAACTCCCGCCACCAGGGTGCTGACGTGTGGGGTCAGGAAGCGCGCATGGACTTTGGAAAAGATCTGCGGCAGCAGTCCGTCACGCGACATGGCGAACCACACGCGCGCCTGCCCCAATTGAAAAACCAGCAGGGAGCTGATCATGCCCGTCAAGGCGCCGATGGTGACCCACTTCATCACGTTCGGCATGCCGAGCGCCATCAACGCGTTGGCCACGGGCGCGGCATTGCGCAAGCTCTGCCAATTCTGCACGCCCGTAAGCACCAGAGCCACCGTTACATAAAGGGTGGCGCATATTATCAGCGAGGCGATGATGCCGAAGGGAACATCTTTCTGTGGATTCTTGCACTCCTCGGCGGCCGTGGAGACGGAATCAAAACCGATATAGGTGAAAAAGACAATCGCTCCACCGGTCAGCACCCCCTGCCAGCCGTTGGGCATGAAGGGCTTCCAATTGGAGACATGGATGAAACGGGAGGCGGCGACGACAAAAATCAGGATGGCGACAATCTTAACGCACACCATGGCGTTGTTGGCGCTGGCGCTCTCGCGAATGCCCACCACGAGAATGACGGTGATGATCATCACGATCAGGAACCCGGGAACATTGAAGTAAGCGCCCGTGGCTTTCCCTTCCACGAACATGGGTTCCATGAGCTTGCGCGGCAACTCGATTCCGAACCCGCGCAGCAGGCTGTCAACATAAGCGGAGAAGCCCACGGCCACCGCCATGTTGCTGACGGCGTACTCCAGAATCAGGTCCCATCC
>JARLGN010000464.1 GCA_031292775.1 Acidobacteriota bacterium
GCAAAGGGTCCGACCAGAATTCCGCTGCTTGCGATGTTTGCGGCCGCATATTAACAGGCGATCCGTTGATCCTCACTACCGGAATACCAGTGCTATCCATGGCCACGCCACGCAGGGTCACCGTGGATTCACTTAATTCGAGAGTCTGGTTCTCCCCTGCCCCGGGAGGAGATAACAGCACAATCGCGGGGGCCGAAGGCGGGGCAACGGGCTTGGGCGGTGGCGCCACCGGCCGCGCGATAACTGGGGCAGGAGCCGGTGGGGGTTTCACGATTGCCAGCACGCCTTCGAAATTCAACAAGGTCTTGTAAATAGATGAAGTGCCCGGGTTATCGCGGTCAGCCTCCTTGGATAGACCATTGAATGCCATGTGGACTAATCCCCAGCGCTCTTGCGGTACATAGATAAGTTGCTGCCACCGCTTCGAGATCTTGAACATGAGAAAGGATCTATTGAATTGGAGGTTGCTCATGGCAAACCTGGACACTGCGAAAGAGCGGCCGGATTTGCGAGTGGGTTGCATTTCGGTGTAGCGAACCGTGCTGCTGCTAATGTCAAGCCAGCCGTATGTAGTCGAGCCGATCATGCTCATGACGGGGAAACGCAAAGTGGGATCAGTCTCGGCGTTTAAGAGTTGGGGGCGAATGATGTTGGTAAGGTCAACGTCTCCACCCCTTTTCGACTTTTTGGTGACCGCCAGTGCCGCACACGATGCACTGAGGAAAAAAATTAGTAGCAGAACCGCACGCCCCCAGCCCCGAACCTTGGGATTCGGACTCATCAGAAACCATCCTCCACTTTCCGCGGTCTTAGCAATACTCAATTCAGAGGCTCTCGTAAAACTCTGGCCGCCAAGCGGATGAATTCTAATCCCCTGGCCGAAACAAAGCTAGAACCATCAGTACTAGCCCGGATTTCTGACCTTGGTTTCGTAAGGGCGGAGTCTCCGCCCCACCGTAATGCGGCTTTTCTGATTCCTTACGCATCCCACCCTCGCGAACAGTGTGTGCGGACGCACCGAGCCCAATTTGGGAGTGCGGCGACTGGTCGCCGCTTTTTCGCGCGCTGACTCGTCAGCGCGTTAGGCTTTAACGCAACCAGTTGGGGTAAGGGAAAGCAGCCGCGAGTCGCCGCACTTCAAAAGGTCCCTGCGCGTGCTGTGGTGGGAAATCCTGGCTAACTTATTTCCTTTCAATAACTCATCCGGAAAACATCATAAGTCTTTTGTTTTCATAAACTCATTGGGAGCACTTTTTTTGCCCCTTTGTTTTCAACGTACTATTGGGAGCAACCTTCATTTTTAACATCTTTTTTTTAGTCGCCCCTTGTTTTCAATAACTTATTGGGAGCACTTTTTCTTGCCCTTTGTTATCAATCGATTATGGGTGGCGATTTTCATTTTTAACCTCGTTCAGTGTGCGGCCGCCTCAGTCGGATTCCACGGACAAATTGGCATTTATTCAATCTTGCCGCGACCATGCCTACCATTCCGCCCTCAAACCTTGCCGGCCTCCCGTCGCGGATAATCCGCCACTTCTCGCGTTCATAGGGCCAAGCCTCTGCCACTCGTGGTGCGCCATTCCACCCGGGCACGCTTCTCCCCTCAATCCCCCTGCATGATGGCAACCATAGCCTAGTACGGTTTCTTCGCTTTTCCTACCGGCAGGAAGAATCGTGTCGAATTCTCCCCGCCGGGTGCACATTTTTCACCGGACGCGGGGAATTAGCCTGAATTTCTCACCACGGCTTGGGCGGACGGGGCTTCACAGGCGGCGGAAGAACGTGCTGGTGCTGTGCAGATCAGCGCCATTCCGGTTCAGACCGGCCCCGGTTCAGCACCACCCCGTCGCTCGGCGCGCCACCCCTCCTCATCTGAGGAGGAGGGCCGTTAAAAACTCCCCTCCTGATTCAGGAGGGGTGCCCGTCAGCCGACGGACGGGGTGGTTACCCGTACCATGGCGTTAGCCGCTGCGAGCCATTCTTCCCGCAGCCTGTTAAGCCCCGCCCTTCCGGCGATGTCCAAATGTGGTGAGAAGTTCGGGCTAGTACGGTTTGAAATTTCAAATCCTCACTACGCGGGCCGTCCCGGGGGAGCCTGCCATACGCAGAAAAGTCCACCTTACTCGATATTGCCGGAACGAAGACAAGTGGCGGGGATCAGAGTTGCATGAAAAGCCTGGCCGCCGGATGTGTGGTCAGAGTGGAAATTCCCGAGCAAGTGAACCCGGGTAAATTCCCAGGGTCATCCGGACTGGTGCAATGTTTGTCACTACTCGGAAGCTTGCAGCCATGATGGCCGCGCTGTTCGCCCTTCCCATTCCGGGGCGCGGCCTTTCACAATTTTCGCCGCGCCCCAGTTCCCATGTCATTTCGGCGCTACAAACTTCTTGAATGACTTATCAAACACCTTGTCTTTCGGGATTCCGCTGGTGAGGAACTCGTCCAGGTACAAGACGTCGCCGTTCTTCGCGTCCACGATCACCACATATGTGGTAAAGGTGGGGTTCTTGGTCGTAGCCAACCCGATCAACCCACCCGTCAACATTCCCTTGCCTTTCGTCATTTTTACGCCCTGCGAGCGAACGATGACCAGGGCATCGGCAGTTCCCTTGCTGTTTAGGACGGCTACCATGTCGCCAAGCGAGAAGCGGGCCTTCCGGACGTCCTTGGGCTTTCTATAGAGCTTTGGAGCAAGCTCGTCGTACTTCTTCTGGACATCGGCGAGCGCATATTTGAGCTCGTCATTACCCTTTAGAGCCTCCTCCGTAAACGGGGCTTCCACCGAGAGACCGCTCGACGTGAGGTCAGCGGACACACGTGAGGCAAATCCAACCGAGGCCTCATCCTCCTCTTTGCTCATCCCCTCCGAGCCTTTCACGCCCTGCTTCGTCATCGACACGATGGGGGGAAGGGCCACCACCTTCTGAATTTTAATTTCCTTGGCCTTCACCTTAGGGTGCAGATAGGGTCCGGGCCGGACAGGTGTCTGATTTCCCGCAACCGCCAACGCGGCTAAGAGCAAAAGTCCTACAGCCAACAAGTAGACGATTCTTGGTCTCATTGAGTTCTCCTTTATGAATACTGACTTGCAGGGACGTCACCGATTAGCAGAACCTTTCAAGGTATCAATTCGCCGCTGGACCCTTTGCCGGTCGAGAGCGTTTGGCGCCAATTCCAGATATTTCTCAAAGGCCTCGATGGCCTCCTTGCCCCTATCGGTCTTTTCATAAAGCTGTCCCAAGCCGAGATACGTTTTCGCGTTTGAAGGGTCGACCGCCAGGGCTTTCTTATAGGTTTCCTCGGCCAATCGCTGGTTATCGCGCCACGTAGCTTGCCCCTCGTCTTTCTTCAATAGTCGGCGCTCTTCCTCGTCCGAGGTAAGTTTCATTTCCAAATTCGCTTCCTTTTTCGCTTCATGTTTGCCCATTTCCGCATCGCTCGGCTTCGGCGTCCAAGGGCCAAGAGAACGGTAAGCGTCCGCTTGGGCACACAGATCCTCAGGCGAGTTGGGGTGAAACTCGAGAAGCTTTTGAGCGCGAGCCAGTCCTGTACGCGGGTGGTCCGAGAGTATCGACAGGTGAATATCTTCGCGGTCCACCTTTTCGGTAAGGCTGAGATACTTCATCCTCCGCGCCGCGAACACGTCGGGGGGAACCAAGATGGGAGGCTTGGAAGAGATCATGGTGGACATGTACGCTATACGGTCCTCCAGCTTGGGGTGATCGTTGTAATAGATCTTGCCAGTATTCACCTCTTCACTCTTTTCCAGCAGGCGGAACGTGTTGACAAGTTCTTTGGGATCGTAATTGCCCTCTACCATCTTATTGTAGGCATACATATCCGCTTCCTTCTCCAGCTCCCGGCTGTAGCCAAAGATGGATGCATTCGCCACAATCACCACCATATTACCGGCCAGGATGATGGTGTCGCCCCACGCGCTGCCTCCCGGGGCAACACTGGCCGCAGTCGAGGCGATATTGGCGATGGTAGACTTCTTCCGGTAACTACGAAAAGCCAGGTATGAGTGCCGGTCCGTCACGTGAGTCATTTCGTGCGCGAGGACACCAGCCAATTGATCCTCGTTCTCCAGTTTGGAAATGAGACCTGTCGTGACGTAAATCGATCCGTTGGGAAGAGCGAAGGCGTTGGCCATGGGATCTCGAACCACCCGGAATTGCCACATGACTCGTTCCGGCGCGGTCCCTGACGGGAGCATGGCCCGCCCGACCTGGTTGACGTAAGTTTCCATCGCCTCGTCGCGATAGACCATGCCTTCTCTCTCAAGTTTTCTGTCGAGCGCGTCCGCCTGTTCGAGAAGAGAAAGGTCCACCTTCGTGAACTCGAAGTCAGTACCCTTTTCCACCCCCGGCAGCAGGGTGACGCACAGGGGCGTGGTCAGCAGAACCAATAGGACTAATCGGATCTTGATGAGCCTCATGGCTACCTCCTTTTTGACTTCCTTTGAGCAGACGTGCCGGACTCCAGCGCTTTGGCTTGCTCGAAATCCGCGTTGGCACCGATCTTGTCCCCCAACTGCCATTTGGCGTTCCCGCGATTCTGAAAGGCCTCGGCCCTGCTCGGATCGAGCCGGATCGCCTGATCAAAGTCATTGATCGCCTGCTGGAACTTGGAAGCGCTGTAATAGGCGTAGCCCCTAAGGTCGAGAGTCACCGGATCGTTAGGTTTCAGTTGGATCGCCTTATCGTAGGAATGGATGGCTTCCTGGAACAAGTAGAGCTTCATGTAGACCTTGGCTCTTTCCACCAGCGGATCGGGCCAGTCGGGCTTCAGTTGAGCGGCTTCGGAGAAACTGATGGCAGCAGCCTCAAACTTGCGTTGCGCAACCTCGGTCTGACCTTGGGCAAAATCCTTCCTGGCCTGTTCGGCGGAATCGTCGTTCGGCGGTTTGACGACGACCGCGGGGCGGGGGGGATCAGTATGGACCTGCTCCGCTGCGACATTCTGCAAGGCAAGAGTGAGTTCGGCCTTGGCGGCAGCGTCATCGGGGTTCAACAGGACTGCCAGGCGCTGTTCGGAAACGTCCCGCTGCCAGTCCTTCTTCTTGCCGAAGGCAATGCCGAGCAAGCGATGACCTTCGCCATCGCCCGGATTTTCCTGGATGGCTTTTTGGTAAAGCGCAATGGCGCCGTCGATGTCACCCGTGCCCAACAAGGAGTTTGCACCTTTGATATGCTGCTTGGCCTGCGCGGTGGGATCTTGCACCGGTGGCTTTACGGGTCTCGCGGCGTTCAAGGCATCGATGAGAGCCTGCTCGGCTCCGGCGTTGCGCAAGGCTTGGAAGTAATCTTCGGTTGGGTCAAAGTCAATTCCGTGTTCGCGCACCAGGTTCGCCACTTCCGCGCTGTTCACGGAACCTTTCACCAACTCCATCACTTGATCTTTGGTCAAAGGCTTCTTGCTACTCTGTGGTGCCGCTGCCAGTCCCAGGGCCAGAAGCAACACCATCAAAACGAAAAGGCAGGATTTCATAGAGCGTACCCGCTACGACACGGCGGCATAAGATTGCATACCTAGATTTCACAGATAGGGTTCAAATCGGCGAGTTCTGCAATGAGGAAACTGACATCGGCCGTCGTTGCGCAAAGAGCTGATTATGACGGCTCCGGCCGGCATATGCAGGCCCATCTCGCTCCACTTCGCGGTCCTCGCTGGCACAGAGTCTATATCCCGGAATCCGGCTTTGCAAGGCCACTACAAAAGGCCAACAAAACAGCGGTAGTGGTTCAATTCGCTGTTGCGGCACCCTATGAGCGCCGGAGTCCGTGAAACTAGAAAGTTGGCGGCCATAGACCACCGCTCGGGAAAACTAAACCCTCCTCCTCATTACTCGTCACCTGCGGGCAACGCTCACTTGGGCGGCGCGGCTTGTTGAATGGCTTCGATCA
>JARLGN010000465.1 GCA_031292775.1 Acidobacteriota bacterium
GAGTGAACGCACGTCGGTACCGACGGTCACCCAGGCGCTGCACATCTTTAACGGCGATACGCTGAACAACAAACTGCGTGCCTCCGGCAGTTCGATTGATATGCTGCTCAAACTCGGCTTCTCCGATGAACAAATCATCGACTACCTTTACCTGGCTTCATTCAGTCGTCATCCGCGGGACAAGGAAAAGACAGCCTTGGTGGACGCACTGAAGTCGGCCGAACAACAAAAGGGGCAGGGGTCCGATGATACACGCCGCGCGGTTCTGAATGATTTGACGTGGGCCATGTTGACGAGCGAGGAGTTCATGTTCAACCACTAAGACGATTTTGGATTTTCGATTTTGGATTTTCGATTGGGATTGAATTTGGGATGCGTGGCTTCGATTTTGGCGGTCCCACTTTAGAACAGCACGACGGTTAGTTTGAATTTAGTGCCCTCGCCCCTTTGGGGGAAAGGGTGGCCCGCAACCGGCGTTTTCATCAGTCCGTCAGCCGACGGAGACGGGTGAGGGGGTCAAAAATCGAGGGTATCATCTGCACTTGACCCCGGGCTAAAATATAAAATGTCACGACCACGCCGCAACATTCGCTCTCGCATCCATGCCCTTTCCATCGGAATCATTCCGGCGCTGATCGGTTTAAGCGCAATGCTGCTGGGGTTAATCACGCTTCCCCGCGCCCGCGTGCACGCTGATTCCACCCCCGGGTTTGATTCCCAGGTCGCACCCATCCTGCAAAAGAATTGCCTGGCTTGCCACTCCAGTGCTTCCAAAATGGGAGGATTCGTCCTGCAAAATTATGCGGCTCTGATGAAGGGTGGCGCACATGGCGCGGTAATCGTTCCGGGAAAAGCCGACCAGAGCCGCATGATTCAGATGCTCGAGGGAAAAGTTCAACCGCGAATGCCTTTCGGCGCCGACCCCTTGGCGGCTGCCGACATTGCCACACTCAGAGCATGGATCGAAGGCGGCGCGCTGGGGCCGGCTCCCGGCGAAGCGACCAAAACATTGGCGCCGCTGGCGATACCCGACATTAAACCGCAAGTTGCCGTGGTATCCCCGGTGGCCTCGGTAAGGTTTTCTCCCGACGGCACGATGCTGGCGGTGGGCGGCTACCAGGAAGTCCGCCTGATTGATTCCGCCAGCGGCAAACCTCTGGCAACGCTGACCGGCCATGCGGATTATGTTCGCTCCATCGCCTTCAGCCCTGACGGTAGGATGCTGGCGGCAGCCGGTGGCTCGCCCCAACGCAGTGGCGAAATCAAGGTCTGGGACCTTAGCTCGCGCCAGCTTCTTAAAACGATGGTTGGCCACAAGGATTGCATATATTCCGTCGCCTGGAGCCCGAATGGGAAGCTGTTGGCCTCTGGTAGCTACGACAAGATGGTTAAGCTGTGGGACGTCGCCAGCGGCCAGGAAACGAAAAATCTTCAGGATCATATCGACGCTGTCTTCGCCGTAGCCTTCAGCCCCGATGGCAAGCATTTGGCTTCGGCCTCACAGGACCGCAGCGTAAAAGTATGGGATATCGCTTCCGGAATGCGGTTGTATACCCTGGGCGATGCGACGGACGGCCTTACCAGCATTGCCTACTCCCCTTCCGGAAAGCAGATTGCTGCGGCCGGCTATGACAAGACTATTTACGTCTGGCAAATAGGCGACAGCGATGGGCGCCTGCTGCATTCCTTGATTGCGGATGAGGACACGATCCTCGCACTTGCGTGGACACCCGATGGAAAGACGCTGATCACCAGCTCCTCCGATGGTTCCATCCGCTTCCGCGACGCTGCCACGCTGGACCCGATTCGCGTTATCGATCACCAGCCCGATTGGGTTGAGGCCCTCAGCATCAGCCCCGACGGCACTCGGTTGGCTGCCGGCCGCTTTAACGGCACGCTGAGTTTGTTCGATATGAAATCGTTCAAAGAACTGTTGGGACCGTGGGTGGCGTTTGATTCACGGGATATGGTGCTCGGGATTCGGGACTCGGGGTTAGGGATTCGGGCCCGAGTCCCGTAAGTCAGAGTTGCGAAATACCGGTGCCTTCATCCCTCAAACCTGTAACCTTAGTTAGACCCGAACCCCGAAACCCGAACCCCTAATCACGAAATCTTGCCAGTGAGGTTGATTATGAGAAGTAAAGCTCTCTTGGGATTGGTTCTTTTCGGGCTGGGAACGGCAATCCCCACTGCGTCGCGCGCGGATGAGCGGGTCATCCCTCCCGCCGTCACCAAGGTGTGGCCCGTAGGCATGCAGCGCGGCACCACGGTCAGCGTCAGCCTTGATGGGCGCAATCTCTCCGGCATCAAAGCCATAATCTTCGACTCGCCGGGCATCAGCGCCAAACCGCTGCAGATTACCGACACGGAAGAAGAGAAGCCCGTGATAAGGCCAGGTCTCGTCGATACCAACGCCCCGGTACCACGCGGCAAAAGGCAAACCGCTACCATCGAAGTCACCGCGACCCAGGACGTTGAGCCGGGCCTCCACTGGTTTCGGATTCAGACGACGATGGGAATTTCCAACATGAAGCCCTTTGATGTAGGGGCTTTTCCGGAAGTGGATTCCCATATGAAGGATGGGGCGCGCGCGGAAATGCAATCGGAACCAGCAAAGCTGCCCGCAACCCTGGTGGGTACGATTGCTGCTCCCGGCGAAGTTGATAGCTACGAGTTTGACGGGCGTACGGGCGAAGAGCTTGTCTTCCGAGTGACGGCAGCGCGATTGGGTTCAAGGCTTGAATCGCTGCTGGTCTTACGGAATGAATCCGGCCAAGTGCTGGCTGAAGCCGGTCGAAACGAGAACCGCGCCGACGCCGTGCTGACGTACAAACTTCCCCAAACAGGCAAATATACATTGGGCGTCACCGACCGGGAAAAGGGCGGCAGCGAAGACCATTATTACCGGGTGGACGCAGGCCCACTGCCCTACATCACTCAGGTATTCCCGCTCGGGGTGCGCGCGGGAGAACCCGCCACCGTTTCCATAACCGGCGTCAACCTGGGCGATCTGCGCGAAGTAAAGGTGGACCCGCCCAAGTCAACCGATGGCGGGACGATGATGCCGCTCAACATAAATGCCCGGTCACTGAATACGGTGAAACTCGCGGTGGGCAACGATCCCGAAATCGTCGAACAGGAGCCCAATAATTCGCCGGCTCAAGCCCAAACGGTTTCCTTGCCCGTCACAATCAATGGACACATCTCCGGCACCACCAAAGACAACGGCTCGGCTGATGAAGACTACTTCCGCTTTCATGCCGGGAAAGGTGAAAAGCTGAGCATCGAAGTGGCCGCGGCCAGGCTGGGTTCGCCGCTCGATTCCGTAATTGAAGTGCTCGACACACAGGGTAACCCCGTGCCGCGCGCCACTCTTCGCTGCCTGAATGAAACTGTCACCACGCTTTCCGACAGGGATTCGAGAACGCCGGGAATCCGGCTGACTTCCACTTCAGGTTTTCATGAAAAGGACTACTTGATGGTGGGCGACGAACTCGACCAGCTTGTCTACATTGCCGACCAGCCCGACGAGGACGTCAGGATGCGCTCCGCGGGTGGCCTACGCTGGGCGCTCATGGGAACCTCACCGGACGTACATGCGGTGAACACGCCGGTCTATAGAGTGGAGATTTTGCCGCCGGGCGCGGAGTTCCCGCCCAACGGTTTACCGGTGTTCCATCTCACCTGGCGGAATGATGACGGGGGACCAGGTTATGGATCGGATTCCCGGCTGAACTTCGTTGCCCCCCAGGACGGCGATTACATTCTTCACCTCAAAGACGTCCGCGGATTGCAGGGGCAGAATTTTGCCTACCGCCTGTCCATTCACGATGCCAACCCCGATTATCAACTCACGTTTGTGCCGGAAAACCCGAACATCCCCAAAGGCGGGACCGCTTTTATCAGCGTTGATGCCAACCGCGTCAAAGGCTATGACGGCCCTATTGAGATAAACGTCGAAGGGCTTCCGGCCGGGGTCACGGCAAGCCCTGCCACCATTCCTGCGGGGCAGGACTCAACATTGATTCTGCTCTCGGCTGACGCCAGCGCCTCTGTCGATGCCATGCCCACGGCCTTCAAGGTTGTGGGTCGTGCCAAAGTGAACGACCACGAACTGATAAGAGTCGCCAACGAGGATGCGCCTCTCGATCTCGCATCGGTTATGCCGCCGCCAGACGCCATCGTGACTGCAGGGACCAGCCGCGTCACCCTGGCACCCGGGCAGGAAGTAAAGGTCACGCTCCACGTTGAACGCCGGAACGGCTTCCAGGGGCGAGTGCCTTGCAAGGTGCGCAATCTTCCGCCGGGCGTTCGTGTGGTCAATGTCGGCCTGAATGGAGTGCTTGTCACCGAGACCCAGACGTCGCGTACGTTTACCCTGCACGCCGAGGATTGGGCCAAGCCCATCACCCAACCCATCTATGTAGTGGCGGAAGTCGAGTCGAATTCACCTACCATGCACCCTTCCCCACCTCTGATGGTTGAGGTTGTTGGGAACAAAGAGACAGCAAGCGCCATCCCCAACAAGGCAGGCAA
>JARLGN010000060.1 GCA_031292775.1 Acidobacteriota bacterium
CGCACTTCTCGGCGGGGATGCGTCGGGACGAGTGCCAAATCACCAATGCACTCACAGACAACTGGTTGATTCTATGGAGCGGGAGACGGGGATCGAACCCGCGTGTCCAGCTTGGGAAGCTGGCATTCGAGAAAGGGAAAGTCAGCGGAACTCGATAGCTGGCGAGAAAAGCCCAACCCACCACCTAAGCCGGATTTGGAACGATAAACGCCCATCTATGACGGTGGCAGGCTGACGCAGAGCGCAGCTCAGAGGTTCACATCATCTAATCAACGAGGATCTCAGGGTGCGCTCGCCCTGCGCCAGCCCCCGGAATCGCCTTACCGTGGCGGTGGTCTGCACGGTCACCCTTGAAGGTACGGTTTGAGGGAAGGGGCCGATTGTGCTTTGCGACCCTTTGGGCCTTAGTGTCTACGCGTGAGTTGGCCTTGCGATTGTTTGCGCCCTCGCAGTAGCCGGGGTACAATCGCACCCTTTATATGGATCGCAGAGAGTTCTTTCTGAGGACCGGAATAATCTCCGCCGCGCTCAATTCCGCGGCGGGCGCGGAGACAATGGCGCTCGATTCGAACGCGCCGTTAAAGCGTGCCGCCCGCGAGGGCAGGATCGACCTCGCCAATGATGCCCTGGCGTGGCACCTCGAATGGCATAACCGCAGTCTTACGAGCACCGGCTTTGACAACAAGCTCTCCGGCCATCAATTCAAGTTCACATCGGCAGAGGAATTCCTGCTCACCTTTTCCGCTTCCGTCCAGCGAATTGAAATTCCCTGGTGGAAGTTCATTTACGGACCCGACGAATCCGCGGTGGGAGTGGAACAAGAGCAGGGCGTGAACCAAGGTTTTCAAAAGCCGGAATTTGACAACCAGCATTGGGGCACGGCTCGGAACCTGATCCCACCCGGCCACCCCGGCAATAAACGTCGCGGCGACGGCATCACCTATGGCGGTTACGGTTGGTACCGGCGCTGGTTTGAATTGCCTGCCACGGCGCGAGGCCAAAGCCTGGACTTCATTTTGGGCGGATACGACCATCAGGATTGGCTGGAGTATTGGATCTACCTGAACGGCGTGGAAATTGGCCATCGAGAGTCACGCGGCCGGTGGCGGACTCCCGGTGAATTCAGGTTGGCGGCGAACCATCCCGCGTATGCGGCATTGCGTTACGGCCCGGATGAGAAAAACCTGCTGGCCATACGCACGCGCGGTTTCGATAAGCACTTTGGCGGCCTCCGCGACGAAGTGCTGCGCCACTATGTTTATGAGCCTTTCTGGGCTGACCAGTTCATTTCCGTGGGCGAACCTTATCTGCGCGTATCGGACTTCGAAGTTCAGCAGGTACAGCAGCCCAGTGCAGAGAAGGTCGTCTTGCAACTTCAGAGCCCGTCGCAAGGACTTCGCGCGCTGGCGTGTTATGAGCTTTCCGGAGTTACAAGGCGCAAGTGGTTGGAGATTGAGAATTCCGGTGACAAGGAGCTTTTGCTGCTGGATGCCCAGATTGACGATTTTGCCACCAGTTCGCCCGTCACCGAGGGCGGCCCAGGGGCGCCCATCTTTCTTGCAGGTGAAGTCTTCGCCGCCTTCGAACATCCCGCCGGGTTGAATCAAGGCCACGAATTTCATGGTCACGAAGGCCAAGATGTAGCCGGTCGCGTCCGTCTCATACACTTCCCCGGACGTCGATTGCCACCTGGCGGCAAGTGGCGCAGCAATACCGCGCTGGTCGGCGTAGCGAAAGTCGGTGGGGCGCTTGACGGATTCACGGCCTACCTGCAAGAGAAAAGCCCCCGGAAGCAGAAGGCGCTCTCACTCTTTACGCCCTACGGAATCAACAACCAATGGGGTGGCTGCGGCGCGCTTGACGACGAGCAGACACTGGATGTGCTCAACCGTTTGGAAAAGTGGCAGCAGCACGGATTCAAATTTGACTATTTCACGCTCGACACCGGCTGGATGGATCACGCTTCGGACCTTACTCACTTCGCGCCGCAGTGCTATCCCGCCGGGCCGGCCAGAATTGTGGAGCGCGTCAATTCATTGGGAATGAAGTTCGGGCTCTGGTTCTCGACCTCAGGCGGCGGATGGTCGTGTGGTGAGAATCCTGCCATCGTGCCCAGCATCATTCCACGGCCGGGCAGCGACGAGCCGCCTAAGCCATCGCAGGTGGCTTATCGCAACGGTTACATCGCCAATGGCGGCGTGCCGGAAATGCTCTGCGTTGCCTCGGAACCGTACTTTCACATCCTGCGCGATGCCGTGCTTTACCACATCAAGGAGAACAAGCTGAAGTTCTTCAAGCTGGATAGCGGCGACTATTATTGCAACAGCACCACGCACAATCATCTGCCGGGAAAATATTCCACCGAAGCCATGTACGACCGCCTGCTTGATATCGCCGCCGGCGCCCGCCAGGCCGATCCGGATGTTTACGTCATGTGGTATTGGGGCGTGCGTTCCCCTCTTTTTGCGTTGTATGGAGATTCAGTTTTCGAATCCGGTCTCTACATGGAAGGCTCAGCTACAAGTTGGTTCCCCACGCTCTATTACCGCGATTCTGTCACCTTGAATCTGGATCAAAGCACTCAATTCGCCACCACCCTGCCCCCCATTAATAAGGATAGCCTGGGCGTTTGGCTCTCAGATATTCGCTGGGGGAACTTTATGGGCAACGAGCGCTGGAGGGAAGCGCTGATCATGGACCTGGGGCGGGGAAACCTGCTCTTTCCGCAGATCTGGAGCGACATTTACTTGCTCAACGATCAGGACGTTGATTTCCTGAAGGAGATGGAATCGTTAATCAAAGGGAATGAGTCCCTATTCTTGTGGCGGCGAAACATCCTGGGGGATCCCTGGAAAAACGAAGTTTACGGTTACGCCAACGTGAAGGGTTCGCACGGTTTTCTGACCATCAATAACGTGCACTTCGCAGCCCGCAAAGCGTCGTTGGTTCTGGGCCCGGAAATTGGGTTGGAAGCAGCGGCCGGAACACCGCTGGAGATCGTCACTTACTTTCCCGACAAAACGCGAATTGCCAAAGCCGATGGAATGCGCTTTACCGCCGGTGAAACTGTTGACGTGTGGCTGCGCCCTTTTGAGGTGCTGATGCTGGAAGTTCACCCGGCGGAAGGCGCCATCGTTAATTTTCCCGCGCGCGAATTGTCGGCAGAGCGAGCGGCGAATGTCGGCCAAGCCTTAAAACTCGCGCCGCAAGCGGAGGCGGATTGGATGAAAGTCCGCTTCGCGGACGCCGCGCGATTTGAGAAGAAGGGTTTTGCCAAGCGATCTCGGGCGTGGACAACTACGCTACCGGAACTCGATAGTGGGACCCACATCCTGGCAATCCCGATTACGCTGCGTGAGGGCGACTTCGAGTGGCTTTATGCGCCGGTGGTGGCGGAGATCGCTCAGGTGGTGGCGTACATCGGCGACCAGAAAGTTCAGCTTATCCCCACGCCCGATGCGCGCCAGTACGGGAACACGCAAAGCAAGGGCTGCTCGTGGGTCGTCTACAAATTACGGTTGAACCCTGCCTGGTCGGGAAAGCAGTTGCAGTTTGTTGTGCAGACGTACCTTCCCGATTACGTGGAGTCGCACGTGGAGGCGTGGGTGGTGGAACGCTGGTGGAAGGAAAGCACTCGTCCGCTCGGCGACGGTTATTACGGCGACGCGCCGTCCTGAAGACAGGTGCAAGCCTCGGCCTGCGAGCCCCAAAGGGGCGCTCTAACAAAGCCCAGGCTAACGGCCTGGGTCCGACCATGTTCCCCCTCTTCGGTAGTAAGCCCTGAAAGGGCGAAATAGCGTTCGGGAATTCTTGAGAATCATCGCAGTACAAATGCTGCGCAACATTTTCACGGTGGACAAATAGCTGCGGCCCGACAAAGAAAGAGGAATTCATGAGCAAAGTAAGCCGGCGATCGTTTCTGGAAAGAGTGGGAGTAACTATGGCAGCGGGGTCAGTCCCCATCGCCTCCAATGCAGCGGGCGGCACCGGCAAGGGGAAGGAGAGTCCCAAAGCAAAAACCAACGACGCTCAAGACCCCGCCCGTTATGGAGTTGTTAATTGCGTTGCGGAATGGTCCTACACCTCGGGGAAAGCCTATGCCGATTCGTTCAACGAGGTGGAGTTGGACGTGGTGTTCACGGACCCGCAAGGACACGAGCAGACGGTGCCGGCATTCTGGGCGGGCGAACAAAGCTGGCGTATTCGATACTCACCTCCCGTGGCGGGGCGCTACACCTACCGGACCGTCGCCACCGATAACGGGGATCTCCACGGGCTCCACGGCACGCTCGAAGTCACCCCTTACCAAGGCGATAACCCGCTGCGGAAACATGGACCCATCCGCGTCGCGGCTGACCAACGCCATTTTGAGCATGCCGACGGAACGCCTTTCTTCTGGCTTGGTGATACGTGGTGGATGGCCCTTTGCAGCCGCATGCGATGGCCGGAGGATTTTCAGGAACTCGCTGCGGACCGCGTAAAGAAGGGTTTTACCGTCGTCCAAATCATCGCCGGGCTGTATCCGGACATGCCGCCCTTCGATCCGCGAGGAGCGAATGAAGCGGGATACCCCTGGGAGACGGACTACGCGCGCATCAATCCCAAATATTTTGACGCGGCCGATCTGCGCATCCAGTACCTCATCGAGTGCGGTTTGACTCCCTGTATCGTTGCTTGCTGGGGTTACTTCCTGCCGCTGATGGGAATTCCCAAAATCAAGAAACAATGGCGGAACCTGATTGCACGTTGGGGAGCATACCCGGTGGTCTGGTGTTTGGCAGGCGAGGGAACCATGCCCTATTACCTATCGAAAACGAAGAAGGAAGACGCGGCCACCCAAAAACAGGGTTGGACGGAAGTCGCCAGGTATGTACGCAGCACCGATCCCTACCATCATGTGGTTACGATTCATCCCACCGACAATGCGCGCAATCAGGTGGAAGACCCGTCGGTGCTTGATTTCGACATGCTGCAAACCGGTCACAACGATCGCAAGAGCATCGCCAACACGGAGAATCAAATCACTGGTTCGTTGTTGAGGACTCCGCGCATGCCGGTGTTGGCGGGAGAAGTGTGCTACGAAGGAATTCTGGAAGCGAGCCGGCAGGAGATTCAACGTTTCATGTTTTGGACCTGCATCTTGAACGGCGCGGGAGGGCACACTTACGGCGCCAACGGTCTTTGGCAGGTGAACACCAGGGAGCATCCCTATGGCCCTTCGCCCCACGGGCATTCCTGGGGTGATGTGCCGTGGGACGTTGCCGCCGCTCTTCCTGGCTCCACGCACATCGGGCTGGGCAAAGCACTGCTGTTGCGATATGCGTGGTGGAAGTTCGAACCCCATCCGGAATGGGCGGACCCGCATTGGAGCAAGGAAAATTACGAGCACGCCTACGCGGCGGGAATTCCGGGGAAAGTCCGCGTGATTTTCATTCCCACGGCATGGGATGCCCCGAAAGTGAAAAGCATTGAGCCCGGCGTTTCTTATCACGCGTTCTATTTTGATCTCCGGTCAGGTACGCAGCACAATCTTGGAGACGTTGTGCCGGATTCCACCGGCACGTGGCCGGCTCCGATAACTCCGACATTTGCCGATTGGGTGCTGGTGTTGGAGAAGAAGGGGTGATGCGGGCTTATCGCCACGGGTAACCACCCCGTCGCTTAACGCGCCGCCCCTCCTGAATCAGGAGGGGAGTTCCGAAATGCAGCTCCCCTCCTCAGATGAGGAGGGGTGGCGCGCTGAGCGACGGGGTGGTGTTGACCAAGAGCTGCTGGATAGGTGGGCAAGCAACCAAAGGACAAGATCAAATGAAGATTAAGCGAAGAGCATTCATGGGAATGGCAGGCGCATCAGCAATTTCTTTGGGCGTTCAGGGCGAAACCCTTACGGCGTCGCCGCAACAGCCCCCGATGGCCAGCAATATTTCCCCTCCGCTGGTAGAGCTCAATAAGATTCCCTTCCTCTATGGGCGGGAATACTTTGTTCTGCGCAGTGGACGCGCCAAGGCTGCGTTCCAGGTGGATCGTGCCGACCTGGGACCTGCGTTCACTCACATGCTTTTCGATGTCGAAAATCCGTGGCAGAGCGAACGAAAGGTGCGCGCGTTCAACTTTGACATGGAGACGGGGTTCGCGTCCACGGCCCTCCAGGTTGAACTCGGGGGCTTCGCATTTACCGCCTTTGGAGAGCAAACGGAGTCAAACTGGGTGAATACCGGCGGCATTCCGTCCGTCGAGGTGGTCTGGTGGGCAGGCGGCGTAAAGGTCACCGAGCGCATCGCGGCACTGGCAGGCGTGGAAGCATTTCTGGAGACAATTCATCTTGATGGTTCCGGTTTGGCCGGCGATGACGCGGTAAGCCTCAAGCTCTTCCTACCTCATGGGCAGATGCGTGCGAGTGGACCGGTGCTCGTTCAGAGCAGTGAGAAGTACGGGAGTGGATTGGCGGTTGTTGGTGATGCGAAGGTGCAGGCGGATGAAGGTGAAGGCTCGCTCACCATCGGTCCTTTCACCGTGGGCCCGGGGAAAACAGCTTCGGTTGAGGTTCTGCGATTCTTCCAGATCCCTCCGCGTGGGGTTGATGCCCTGGTCGATCAGGCACATTCTCTGACTGGCGCGACCAAAATCAATCATCAAAAGACCAAGGCTGCCTGGGATGCGAGTTCGGCCCTTATAACGAAGGACAAGACCCTTCAGGACATTTTCGACAAGGCGCGGTTTGGCCTTCCGGGTTTGATAGGCGACGATGGCACGATGGATGCCGGAATCTTTCAGTACGGCCGTCAATGGGTCCGCGACACGTCGAACAGTGCACTGGGAGCGTTGCACGCTGGGCACTTTGAATTGGCGAAGGGGGCGCTGACGCGTGTCTTGACCGACCTGGTCAGTGACGAGGGAGCTGCGGCCATTGCCAGCGAGTATGTCAAACCGGATCAGGAAGAACTGGATCAAATGGGGGAATTGCTGCACGTCCTGAAGAGTTACCGGGACTGGACTGGTGACGAGTCGCTGGTGCGCGAGCATCGGGTCAAACTCCTTGCGATGATCGAGAGACCGATGCTGCCCATCTTCCGCGACGAAACCGGCATGGTGCACAACCGGCGGGAATATTGGGAACGAACATTTGATGATGCATATGAACTGATTTATCAAACCTATCTGGTGCGCGGGCTTTGGGATGCCATTGAATTGGCCCCGCTGCTGAATGCCGAGGACCGCGTTGAGCGATGGAAAAAGGAAGCAAATCGCACGCTTCACGCCATGCTGTCACATCCCACGCGGGCACTGGTTTCGGATGGCCATCTCATCAAGAGGCGGAATGTGACGGGTGAAATCTCCGACCTGATTCCCACGGGGCATGGTCGGCACCCCGACATTCCTTTGCGGACCGAAAAGAACAATCGCCTCAATCCTGACTCCTCGGCAGCGCTACCGATTGCGCTGGGATTGGTTGATCCACAGTCGCCGCTCGCCCGCAAGACGCTTGAAGACCTTGAGCGCCTATGGAACTCGCGTTGGTTTGGTGGCGGTTACGAGCGGTACAACTCAAGCTCGCAGCAGGACACGCCGGGCCCCTGGCCCTTCGCCAGTTGCTTCATCCTGAGAGGACTGCACGATGCCGGCATGTTCGACAGGAGCCGCCGGGTTTTGGAATGGCTGAATTCCGTGCAGGGCGGAAGGACGGGCTTCTGGTTCGAAGAGATTCCGGTGCTGCGGTCGAACACCAAGTACTGCGGGATCATTCCTTGGACCAGCGGTGAGGTGGCGCTCTTTGCCGTTCGCCACGTGCTGGGAGTTCATTTCGAAGGCGCACGGATTGTCATTCGTCCAGCGCTCTATCCCCATAGTCCACCGGTCTCTGCCGATCTGCGATTCCGCAAGGGACGCTTGCGGCTCAGGATCGAGGGCAGCGGAAAAGTTTCCAGCGCAGATCTCGACGGAAAGAAACTTGCGCATCGGTCCGATGGATCCGTTATTCTTCCCGCGAATTTCACTTCCGGAAGCGTGAGTATTCGTACATCTTAATTGTCAGGTGTCAGGGATGACTTGAAACTTGGTGCCTGGAACCTGATACCTGAAACCTACGTTAGGAGTCCTACCATGCATCCCTTTCTTCGCATTGGACGCCGCAGATTCCTTCGCGATTCCGCACTTGGTTTGGGAGTCGGACCTTTGATGAACGGCGTGTCATCCCCTAAAACTGCACATGTGGAACAGGAGCCTGCCAGTCCAGCGCCCAACTCAACCGGGCTTATGATGCGGGCCACATTTGGGTCAAAAGACTCCGTATGGATCGTGCGCGAGCCGCATGCAGGCTTTCAGGAGCAATTGGCCTCCCGCGAGTTGGCCCGCGGTCTTCGCAACCTGGGGCTCGTACGCGACCCGGTGCAGGCGGTTGCGGGGAAATCCGAAGTGCCCTCGTCGGGCCTGATATTTTCTCTTTCCACCAAACGGGAGGACTTCAAGAACTCCGAAGCCTACGAAATTTCTCAACAAGCTGGTTCCGGCAAAGCATCGCGGATCCATTTCACCGGCGCCACGCCCCAGGCGGTTCTGTATGCGGTGTTTGATTTTCTTGAGCGCCAGGGCGCGTTCTTTGGATTAGACGGAGAGTCCTACCCTCTGGACCCGTCGCGCGCGTTGAATCTGCCTCCCGCGGGCCATCCGTGGCAGGCGCAACCGCGATTCAGTACTCGCGGGTTGGTGCCCTGGCCGGACTTCCTGAATTGTGTGACGGTTTACAACCGGGAAGACTGGCGCGCCTACCTGGAGGCCATGGTGCGGATGCGGTTCAATACGCTGGGCGTGCATGTTTATTCCGCGCAGGACCAGTGGACCGAGTCGTTCCTCTCCTTTGAGTATGCGGGCGCGGGCCACATAGCTTATACCGACACCACGGCGACAAACCGCTGGGGATATCTTCCGCAACGAACCTCACGCTATGGCATGGGAGCGCCCGACTTCTTCGCCGACGAAGTCTTTGGCGCGGAAGTCACCACCCAGGCGCGGAACAGTTTTGAGGCGCAGGAATTGGCGCAAAAGCTTTGGGCTGAGGCCTATCACTACGCCAAACAACTGGGCATTCGCACGGGCGTGGGATTTGAGCCCTATAGAATTCCCGATGAGATTTACCGGGCCACGCCGCCGGAAGCACGGCTGCCGGGCGACACCAAGACTCGCGGCGCTCGCATCGATCCTGAGTCGGTGACGGCAAAGGACATCCTGGAAGCACGCTTGGCCAACCTGCTGGAAGTCTATCCCATGGTGGACTACGTGTGGTTGTGGGAAGACGAGGGGATGAGTTGGGACAGCCAAAAGAAGAAAACTCCGCTTTCCGTCACCCCGTTTATGCAAGCGTATGACTTCCTGCGGCGGCATGCGCCAGACAAGCGCTTGGTCATTTCCGGCTGGGGCGGCGTGACGCGGAACTTCGCACAATTTCATAAAGCGCTGCCGGAGGACATTATCTTTTCCTCTCTAACCGATAACCTGGGTTGGGATCCCGTCAGTGAGGAGTACGGCAAACTTGAAGGTCGCGAGCGCTGGCCGATTCCCTGGCTGGAGGACGATCCGGCGATGTGGCTGCCGCAATTCCACGTGGCCCGGTTCGTGCGCGATATGGATTTGGCGGAACAATATGGTTGCCAGGGACTGATGGGGATTCATTGGCGGCATCGGATTATGGACGTTGACGCGGGCTTTCAATCCAGTTACTCATGGGATAAGAGCTTGACTCCCACCCAATTCTTCCAGCATTTCGCCAGCACCCAGGCGCGGGAGCCGAGAGCTTCAGCCCTGGTCAAAACCCTTGAGGATGCTGACCGCGACCGGTTGATCCTCTGCACGTGGACGGGGCAAATCAAAGATGGTCATTGCGAAATCAACGGCTACGCCAGCGATTGCGACGAAGGGTTCCGGTTTTGGGCAGATCACGAGCCCTCCGAAGCCGTAAAGAAATCGCAGGCGGAAGTGGCGCGGCAGCTTCGCGCCCTGACCGATGCGGCTTCCAGTCCCGCTGAGCACGAGCGGTTGAATTACCTGACGCGTTTTGTGGAATTCGTCGTTCCCTATTCCGACTCCTGGGCGCTGGCGCACCACTTGGGCTTTAAGCTCGATGCGGCGACGGAACTGCGGAAGCAAAATAAGGCCGACGAAGCGCGCCAACTCATCCTTACGGAGGGCGTGCCCCTTTACTTGAAGCTCGCGCCCAAGGTCAGGGAAGTCTTCTTGGATTATCAGGACATCATCAGCACGCGCAATGACCAGGGGCAGTTGGCAGCGATGCACAACAAATACGAGCGCCTGGCGCTGTACCGGCTGCGCGCCTCAATGAAAGAGTTTCTGGGAGAATTGCCGCCGGAGGTTGAACGCGCATTTAAGGAATCGCGGAATGTCGACAGCAATGCCAGGGCACGGGCCTTTGTACCCACGCGCCCCACTTTACTGCGCAAAGGGGAGAATGTACGAATCTCCGTTGTGGTTCCCGGGGCGGCAAATATTCTCCGCGCCACGCTGTTCACGCGCGCACAGGACACACAAGCATGGACCCCGTCGCCCATGAAGTTTGAGCAAAGACGGACTTATACGAGTGCGCTGCAATGGGGCGAGACCACGGGGACTCTGCTGGATTATTACGTCGCGGCAGAAGCCGTGGTGGACGGCGTGAAGAAGACCATCACCTCGCCGCCGGAAGCGCCGCGGCGATTTCATACGGTCACGCTCGTGTGATGACGTGTGCGGGGCCGGGCTGACGTTGACGCCAAGAACCGGCCTGCGACTATTGTGCGCGGAGGCGCTTCACGACTTCATCGACCTTCTCAGCAATGGTTTCTTCCACGGTCCAAGTAAAGTGGGCGGGCTGGCCGTATACCAGCATGGCGTCTCCGCCTTCATAGCCACCTTCCAGCAGCACTCGGCGGGAAGGGATGTATGCGAAGACGTCATTGGAGTAGCCGGCCACCCAGACGTTGTCGAAGCCGTACTGGCGCTTGAAGCGGAGCGAATAATCCACCACCACCTCACCGCCCAGAGCGATGAACGTCAGGTCTTTGCCGAACTGCCAGACTTCAATCGGGTATGGATAGTGGTCCGGCAGTTTGCCGTCGCGCTCCAAGCGTTGAAGCAGGAGCTTGGCATTCCGGCGGATGTACTCGTTCGTGCTGCTCAGGCGGCTTTGCAGTTCCTGCCGGGAGGGAGGCGGCTCGAAGGCGATGTCCACCCGCACAAAGGCTGCGCTCAGAGGGCCATGGAGGGGCCGCATCTTGCCATTCAAGACTTCCTCAGTGGCCGCGGCGATCGACTTGCCATAGCCTTCGGCGAGTTCTGCCGTGTGGCGTGGCAACGGGTTGGCATCCGCGCCGCAATCCTGTATGAACATTGCCATGGCTTCGGGGTGTGCCTTTTCCAGCGCGGCCTGCGCATAGCCAGCCCAATCTCCCGCGACCTGGTAGTCATTCAAAACGGTGTTGTGGCAGGCATAGCCAAAAACAATGGCGCGCAGCGAGCCATCCGCCCCGCGTACGGCGATCACGGGGACATCCTGATCCACCGGCCCGGGATAGTCGCGATGGCCGACGCGGCGCCGGTTCACGGCCACGCCGGCAAGACCCTGCTCAAAGCTGAGGTCAGCAGGTTTTAGATCGTGGAGCGAGCGGCCGATCATCTCAACTACCTGGTCCTCCAGCCAGCGTGTGTAGCGCTGAATGACCGCCAACTCCGGGTCACCAATAGGGTAAGCCGGAAGTAGCATGTTGCCGATCACCGGGGCACTGTGCGTGTGGGAGGAGTTCAAAAGCAGCCGTTCACGCGGCAGGCCGAACTGCTTCTCGACGCGCGCGGCGATGGGGTCAGACACCGAGCGGGGGAAGCCCAGCAAATCCGAAGTGATCAGCACCGTGCGGTTGCCCTGGTCGTCCTGGAGAGCCAGCGCTTTGACGAAACTGTGCTGGCGAACCCCGTCGAAAGGATGCGTGCGGAAGCCGAAACCTGCCAGCCAAATTGGTTCCGTGGGCGTGATATCCACCCGCGCGACACCCGCCTGCCACGCGGCGGAGGCGGGAAGACTCAGGGCCAACAACGCCCACAATGCAAAGAGAGTACGCCATCGATTTGAATGCGAGTTTATAGAGTTTTCCATGGCGTAATGCTAGGTCAACGCGCAACTGACGTCCAGAGGAAATTCGGTTCTTTCCTGTGGCCGACTTTGAGCATTGCACGCCGCAGGTTTTGATTTCCATAACCTGTCCACATATACTGGCCCTTTCGAAAAGGTGCCCGGCTGAAGCCGGCCTCTACGAAAATCTCTCGGCCTCGTGCCCGAGCGTGGTCTGTCCGGCCACGTGGGAATTTAAAGGTTTTCCGCAGCCGATACAGTTGCTCACTATTCTGCCTGGAGGTTGACGATGGACCGAAGTGCGATTTGCAGGAACGCGCGCCCGGGATTTGTGGGAGCAAGGTCAAGAAACATTCCAAACATCAGCCTGATCGTGATGCTGCTTGTGGCGGTGGGTGCAATCGTCCTGGGCGAACCGGCGCGTCACTCTGCGGCTGAA
>JARLGN010000466.1 GCA_031292775.1 Acidobacteriota bacterium
CTGGAGCTGGAGCGTGAATCACGAGGGGAAAAGGAGGGGAAAAGGGGTCAGGAGCCTTTTTGTGGTCGTGATCACACCGTTCAATCAGCCCCTCCCCCAAGAACAAAGGCTCCTGACCCCTTTTCCAAGTTCCTGACCCCTTTTCCAAGTTTCTCCCCTTTTCCAAGTTTCTCCACCCCCAAGAACAAAGGCTCCTGACCCCTTTTCCAAGTTTCGAGGCGAGTCCCGGGATATTCCGCCGCCTCCTATCGTCATGGCTGGCTATCAGCAGTTGCTAAGAGGTTGGCCGATGCGTGCAAAGTTCCGTAACAGCTTTGAGAAGCCCCAGCCAATGGTGCCAGGCAAGGTCGAAGAACTAAACTTTACGGCACCTGACGTTAACCATGCGTTCCGCCGCAATCATCGCATCATGATCCAGGTGCAGAGCACCTGGTTTCCCCTGATCGATCGTAATCCACAGACGTTTGTGAATATCCCGGACGCCAAACCATCGGACTTCCGAAAGTCCACACAACGTGTGTATCACGGGGAGGCAAGACCATCCGGCGTGACCGTCAACGTTCTGGAGTAGCAGTGCCGAAAACGGGAGAAAACCGCGTACCCACAATCAGCGATTTTATGACGGTGGTCCTTTCCGGTAAACACCAGCACAACATGGTGCATCAACGGCCGATAAAGCGTGGCTTCAACATGCTTGCCGTGGACACTTAAAGCGGAGTAGCGCGGAGTCCTTCTGCTCCGAGCGGAATGACTCCGCGGCTGCTCGCGTGACCTTGGTCGCTGAAACCTCGCCCGGGCAGGCAGGATTCTACTGGCAAGACACAGCAGGAGATGAATAACCAGTGGCCCGAAGCCACCAGGTGGCGAAGAACGCGACATCTCGTGCATTATATTCCTCGAACCCGCGCCGGCAACGCGTCATTTAAGGTCACATAATTTAGGAGTCTCATTAATTTTCCAACGTGTACCGCAGAGTAACTTTTCTCCAGGGCGAATATCCTACCGCTACGCCGCTTTAAAGAAGAATCACCAACCCTCAAAACTCTAAAACCACGCCCGCCGAGGGCAGGATGGGGAGCATATTCACGAATCCCAAGTTTAAGGTCCCGCTCGTGGTGTTGTAACCGCGGAAGCTTTCGTAACGAGGGTTGGTGCGATTGAGAATGTTCACGGCCTCGGCGTACAAAGTAAGCTTCCAGCGGTCAAAAGCCCACGCCTTGTTAACGCGGACATCGGTGCTTTCGTAAGCCTTTTCGCGCAGCGCGTTTCGGTCGGAAGAGAGATAATAATAAGGAGTTCCCTGATGACTGTAGAACCCCGGGATCGGCATGCCGCTTCCATAAATCGACTTCACACTAAGGTTAACTGTGGGGCGAAGGCGGTAACCCAGATAAACATTTACCGTGTGCCGCTGGTCCTGGTCGGCGGGAAATGAGATTAGGGCTTCTCCGTCACGCATCCGCGAGTAGCCCAAGCTGTAGGAAATCCATCCCGTCAGGCGATTGGCGCTATGGCGCTGCAGAAAAATCTCCATTCCCCGCGCATATCCTCGCAGGGCATTATCAATGGGAGCGTCCAGGAGGCCAGGGAAGAATCCGTAGGCGCCAGGGGCGACGTCCAGAACATACAGACGTGGTTCGAGAAAGGGGCGAAAAAGCAGGTCCCGATCCTGCCGGTCGTAGAACTCCAGGCGCAATCGAGTGCGCTGGTCGAGTTGCTGTTCCACGGAAACCACCAAGCTGTTGGCCCGCTCCGGCAGAAGTCCTCTGCCGCCCAGAGCGGAGAAAGCCCAGTTCGGGTCCGGCTCCTGCGCGTATTGTCCCCAACCGAAGTTGATTCGAGTGGAGGCCCAGGGGATCAAAGCCAGGGTCACCTGGGGTGAAGTCGTCTGGACCGTATCAACCCCAAACTTGTCCCAGCGCAGTCCGGCAGTCAACGCGATCCGCCCGTGGGCGGCCTTCCAGACTTGTTCCCCGTAGCCGCCCATGCGCAGCGCAGTGCCACGATAATCAGCCTCTGCCAGGACTGCATACGGGAGATACTGGAAGTTCCGCGTGAAGCCATCATCCCGAATACGGCGCATCGACCAGCCAAAATTGAGGGAGTCCCGGGCGTGCCACATCCAACTGGCATTGGAGTTCCACACCCACTCGCCGTACTGGCCCTGATCGAAGTTCAAATTGTTTTTGTTTTGATCCGTAATTGCTTCCCGTATATAGGCAACGTGGCTGGTGGCCAGAAATTGCCCATTGGGGGTAAAGTTCCACCCCAGGTTGGCCATGGTGTAATGGTAATGACTCGTCATCAAATCATTGAGCCCGAGCTTGCCGATATCCTGGGTTCGGTCGAGGCTTGAGTACCCGTCGACAAAACTCACGCTTACCCGGTTCTTGTGAGCGAGGTTGTATGTCACACGGCCCTGATAGTCCCAAAAACCGAACGCAAACGACGAATCGGATGCGACCCTATCGACGATATATTGCAGGTAGCTCTTGCGCACGCTGAGGATCCAATCACCGGCGTGCCCCTTCCCCAACGGCCCTTCGCCCAGCGCCCCGGAATTGGAGGCGCTGGCGGTCACACGAAATGAAGGTTTAACCTGGCTCCCTTCGCGAGTCTGGAGGTCGACCGCCGCTGCCGTGCTGTCGCCATACGCGGCGGGATAAACGCCGCTCTGTACATCGATGTTGTCGAGCATGTCGCCATTGACGATGGTGAGAGACCCGGTGCCGGACGCACCCTCGATCATGTGGAATGGCTGGTGGAGAAGAACATCGTCCACGTAAAGGCCAATGCGACTGTAATCAGCGCCACGAAGTGAAAAGCGGCTGTTGAAATCGTCGTCGGAAGTAATGCCCGGCAGCGCTTGCACGGCGCGCAAGGGATCATCCGCCAAAACGCTCGCGAGGTTCTTTGCGTCGTTCCCGCTCAGGCTGATTTCCGACGGGCTGTCGATGCGGGGCGCGCCAAACGGACCCGCGTTCACTTCCACGGTCGTCGTTTGCCGGAGGTTGTCGGGCGTGAGGGTCACCTCGAACTCTTTGAGCTGACCGTTAGCGAGGTTGACTTTTATGAGCGCCAGTTTATAGCCGACAGTGGAGACGCTGAGGGTGTAATCTCCGGGTTTGAGCGCCTTGATGTCAAACCTGCCCTCTCCGTCGGTAATGGCGTGGATGGGTGTGCCTTCCAGGGATACGGCGACGCGGGCAAGGGGTTCGCCGCCCCTTCCGTCGCGCACGACACCCCGGACCTCAGCCTCGGCCGGTTCTACGCACTGGGCTTCGCATACACCGAGGAGTAAAACCAGGGAAAGGCAGGTGAGAAGCCTCATGGTTGGCAGTGTACGCACCCCCCGGAAGAGAGGTGCCAAATTCATCTCCTTGCGGATTGACCCAACTGCGCGGGGCATGTTAGTGCTCGCAGGAAGACATGTCAACGAGAGTTTCGACGGCGGCTCCTTGGCAGGTAGCGCAGCGCGGCGGAGCCACAACCAAATCTCCGTGGGCGGACGAAGAGACCCCTCACCCCCACAACCAGCAGAACGTGGGGCCCCCCACCTCGTCCCTCGGCCACCCACTCCCCTCGGAGAGGGCGGTTTAATTACAGACCTTCTCCCAGGGGAGAAGGTGCTGAGGTACGAAGCGGATGAGGGGTCTCTGCTC
>JARLGN010000467.1 GCA_031292775.1 Acidobacteriota bacterium
GTGATTGGCAGAGGCAGTTGCCGGACTATTACGGGTGCGTTGCCAGCATTGATGAGTCGGTGGGTACGATCCTGGGCGAGTTGCGAAATTTAGGGATTGAAGAGAGTACGATTGTCGTTTTCCTAAGCGACCACGGGTGCCACTTTCGGACGCGCAATAGCGAGTACAAACGCAGCCCCCATGAGAGCTCTATTCATATTCCGCTGGTTATTCAAGGGCCGGGATTCAATCGCTCCCTGACTGTGCCGGAGTTGACGAGCCAAATTGACATCGCCCCAACACTTATTCAGGCCGCCGGATTGCCCGTTCCCGCGACAATGCAAGGGCGAAGTTTCCTGCCCCTGCTCGAACGCAAAGTGGAAGGATGGCCGAATGAGGTTTATGTGCAGATTTCAGAATCACACACTGGCCGCGCCCTGCGCACGCCGCAGTGGACCTACGCAGTGGTTGATCCCAGCGGTCGAAGCGCTGCAGCCAGCGACCAGTATGAGGAATACCAGTTGTACAACAATTTTGACGACCCCCACCAACTCCTGAACCTGGCTGGTCGTCACGACAATCCCGGCCTGGTTCATCATCAAGGTGCTCTGTCAATTCAGGATGCCACTGCCCATCTGCGTGAACGCTTGCTGACGCGCATGGTGGAAGCCGGCGAGCCCCGGGCGAAAATTCACGAACGCGCCCTTTATCCGTGAAGCTGCGCTGCATCGGCGAGTCTTGGCAGGTCTATTGGTGCATCGGGTCAGAGCTTCTTGAATTCTCCGCCCACGCCTTTGCCGATCTTGCCGACACCTTTAACGGTGGCGA
Organism: Acidobacteriota bacterium; assembly: GCA_031292775.1. Lineage (GTDB taxonomy): Bacteria > Acidobacteriota > Terriglobia > UBA7540 > UBA7540 > Bog-366. Next base: position 808 of record JARLGN010000467.1, read on the forward strand.
CGCCAACATGTTTGCTCATTCCTCCGACTCCTCTGCCGACGGAGGCTCCGGCGCTTCCCACATCGCCGTGCGCGAGGTGATTGACTCCTCCCGCCGTACCTTTCGCCAGATCTCCGGTGCCTCTTGCTACACCTTTCCCGATATCCGCTCCACCCCTTCCTATTTCCTTTGCGGGCCCGGGTGACTTGTCGCCCACGCGGATTGTACCCTCAGGATCCGATGTTGTATGGGCGGAGGTTGACTGGCTCCAGCCACTAACAGCAAATAAACAAGGAACTGCAAGGAGGCACAACACCCGAAATACAAATCGCATGGCATTTATCCTTTCCGTGTGACACCGCAATTTGCCGGGTAGCGGTCTGCGGCCGCCATCCACTTCGGCTCCTTCATAGGTGCACTTCAACGGGTTCAAGAATCTGGAATGTCATCGCCGTTTCCGCAGGAATGACGATTTCCTTCTTTCCCGTCGCCGCCGCTCCCGCAGTTCCCGCCCCGGCCCCAATGGGCGCGCCGATCAAAACGCCTTTGCCGCCACCGGCGAGAGCTCCTAGTAGGGCGCCACCCGCGCCTCCGCCGCCAATGAGCTCCCAGTTGTGCTTTTTATGATTGTGGCCCAATCGCGTGAAGGAGCTGCTATGAAGGTCGTAGTAGTTTCCTTCCACCTCCACCGAATCAAGCGCCAGGCGAACCTCGGCAACACCCTTCAAGCTTCCTGCCTCACGCACAGAGACTATCCTGCCTTTGACGGGTGCGCCTCGGGGGATCACGGTTTGTCCGCCGACCACTACGGGATTCGCAACCGTGGCGTAAAACGGGTCGCCGGAAGTGACACGATTGGTGGCTATCGACTGATCCAACCGGACCTCGATTTCAGTGTGTGCGGGAATAACCGCGACCTGTGAAGGCGGTGGTAAAGGGGATGGAGTTGTGACGGCAGCTCCCTGCGGGCCGGTTGCATCTTCGGACGCGGCAGCGGATGGCGGCCTGGGCCCAGCTTGGCGGCGAATGTGGTTGACCCCCAGGATGCTGACCGCCGTAACGGTGAGCGGAAAGGCAATCCAGAATATTTTGTTCTTCAATCTCAACATTTGCGCCTCCTTTCGCCGCGAACCATAGTGGTCGGATCCGACGTCAGTCTCCCCGCGAACCCGCTTCGTAGCCCGCAAATCAACGCCGCCCACCAAAGTAACCACTCTCCTACCTTGCAAGCGCGATTCCATTTGCAGGGATAGGAAGGCATTGTATCTATTAGGGATATCGTCCTTAAGTCTAATCAGCCGTGTACAACTTACCCATCCGGCGTAAAGATTTCCTTGGATTTTGTGCTGGCCCAGCTCGCCGCGGAAGCTTTGCCATGTTTAATCAATGACTTAGTGGCAATGGCGAAGGGCAATCCAACTGCATAGCGTACCGTTCTTAGCCCTCCGGCTGGATTGCCAATCTGGTTGTAATCAGAGGAAAGATGGAATACTGATCATGGGAATGTCAGGACACCCTTATGAATTCTGAGACCCTATTTGCCGGCAACAACCGCCCGGCTCAGGCACCGGCACAGGTAGGACGTCAGCCACTCAACGAGACGCCGCATTCGAGAATCGTAACCACGAGTTGGGATGGTGGCGACCCGAATGACCTGCGGGTGGCGGGGTTGCTTGCCGCACGCAAGGTGGCGGGGACCTTTTATATCCCCGTCAAGGACCATCACAAGTCCTGCCGGATGGGCTACGCGGAGTTTTTGGAACTTGACTCTCAGGGATTTGAGATTGGATCTCATGGCGCTTCCCACCCCAATCTACCACTGTGCGACAAGAAGCAACTGACCCTGGAAGTGGATAGTTGCAAAAAGCGTTTGGAGGATGATTTAGGGAAGGCTGTTTCCATGTTTGCCTATCCCCGGGGAAAGTATGACAGCAACGTAATTGACACGCTGAAGCAGGCCGGATATGCCGGTGGCCGCACCTCGGCCTTGCTGGCCAGCACGCAGAATTTCGATCCGTTTCGTATGCCGACCACCGTGCAAGTCTTCCCCCATTCGCGCCTTGATTATCTTCGAAACCTCGCCCGCGAAATGCGTTTTGATAGTTCATGGGGATTCGCCACCCATTTCCGATTTGCCACGAATTGGGTCGAGCTGGCCAAGTCTCTCTTCGATTCGGTTCTAAAAAGTGGGGGGCTCTGGCATCTCTACGGGCGCTCGTGGGAAATAGAGGAACTCCGGCTCTGGGGGGGCCTCAAAGAGGTTTTGGATTACGTCTCGAATCGTCCGGGAGTATTGTACTCGTCAAATTGCGGCGCAATTCGATCCCGGACGCATCGACTCACCAGAACCGCGGGCTACACCCAACCGGCGAGCGACTTATGAATAGGGTTCCTGTTTACCGCCCTTATCGTAATGTGCCGCCGTTGCCCGCCTGTGCATCTCGGCTTTTTGCTTGTACATCAGGGTGTCGGCGCGCGCCAGAAGGTCTTTGATCGGCTCCCCGGCATTCCACTCGACCATCCCGATGGCGGCGTCCATATCAACCTTAGGCCCTTCCGTTCCCAGATGAAGGGTGTAGCTGCCGAAGACCCACTTTTGCATGCGCTCGAGGTGCGATTGGGCTTCCGTCAGGTTGCCATCGAGAATTACGACGAATTCATCGCCGCCCCAGCGCCCGACCACGTCCGTTGACCGCGAAGCCGAGCGCAATTCCGTGGAGAATTGTTTCAGCAAATCGTCGCCCGCCTGGTGCCCGTATGCGTCGTTGACCTGCTTGAACCCATTAAGGTCCAGCATGACCACGCAGAACGGGCGATTGGCATCGATTCGGCGCTGGAGCTTGGTTTCCACTCCCTGGCGATTGTCCAGCCCCGTCAACGTATCGTGGGAAGCGCGCCGTTCGGCCTCCTCCAACTTGGTTTCATAAGTGGAAACCTGTGAGCGCAAGGCGGCCACGGATTCGCGCCCGTCCTGCTCCATTTTATCCACACAGTTTTTCAGGTCCTTGGCGCCGCGCACGATGGCGGAGCGGATTTGGGGCAAGTCTTCAAGCTTGGCCAGCGCCTGAAGCCGTTTGGTGAATTCACCGAATTGGCTGGCGTAACGCTGGTCGCGCTCGGCCACGGACTCCGCCGCGCGCGCCAGCACCATCAGGATTTCCTTCACGTCTCCGGCGCGCTGCTGGAAGTACTCCGACGTTTTCTCTCCCCATTCCTGCAACTGGTGTTCCACCTGCCCTTCGGTTTCTTTAACCAGGGGAGGAGTAACGGTTTTGGCAAGGCCTTCGGCCAGAACCATCAGGCTGCTCTGAAGTCCGGGACCCAACGTAGGACACGCCCGCAATCCACAACTCCCCATGGCGCCCAGTGCGGCCCGGTACGCCTCCAGGGTCGAGGACAGAATTTCTTCCGAGTTCGGCGGACGATACTTGGTCAATTCACTCGAGTCCAGGTCCAGGTATTTCTTTATGGATATCACCGCTTGCCCATCCTTCTCGCTCCTCGGTGTGGCCCGATGAAGAAAATGCTCCAAGACTGGCGCTGCCTGAGTTCGTGCCGGATGGCGCCTCAGCCGTTCCCGCCCTATTGATCGGCAGAACGTGACAGAACTTTAAGGATTGCGCCCGGTGCTCGGAGGGGATCTGAAAAGGAAGGCTGCGGCCCTATTCCACTGCGGATAACCACCCCGGCGCCCTCGGCGCCGCCCCTCCTGAATCAGGTGAGGAGTCAGCAAAAACGGCTCCCCTCCTCAGATGAGGAGGGGTGGCGCGCTGAGCGCCGGGGTGGTGCTGACTTGGTCTGGTTCTGACAAGGAGGCCCAGGGGTGGAGTCGAATGAAAGCGCTGACGAGTTTCTTCCGCAGCTTGGTTGGTCCCTTGGAAATAATGTCTGCCGCGCTTTATTAGCCCTCGCACCCGAGAGCTTGGACTGCCATCCGCCGCACTCAAAAACTTCGGCTACTCCCAGTCACACAAAGACTCAACAAATGCCGCGGAACCATCACGCAGCCAACCGTCGAGCTGGGCAGGTTCTTTAAGTTGCTGGCCGCGCTTACGGGGCACGGCCACAAACCGGCATGGGAATTCCGCCAGACTGGTCATGTCGCCCCAGAGCTTTTCAAATTGCGCCACGGGCAGGACGTCTTCCTGACCCTTCCCCCAGCGCTTTTTTACATCCTTCAGCGTAATGTAGGTCGGCAGACGGCCGGCCAGCGCTCGTACGGCGGCGTTCACCTTTTCCGGTGAAGCAAGACTATCGCGGGTTAGTCCAAACAAGGTGAGAAGCTGGTCGATATCGATCCAATAAGTCGCACTGTTGTACCAGGAGAGCTGGGATTCAACCTCTTCGTTGGGAAGCGCGAGTCCTTCAATCAGGCGCGCACGGCCGTCAATGCGGGCCAATCCGCCACCGCGATCTTCCACCTGCCGCGCAATAACCTCGGCGGTAAGCGCCGCCCCTTCCGCGATGTGGTAACCCAGCAATCCCGGATCGACGTCCGCCCCCACCGTATCGATGTTGTGAATCATCAGATATTTCAAACTCTGGTGTTCCTGAAGCAGCCGCAGCAGGGTGCCATTGCGGATCATGTTGGGGACTTCGTACCAGTGGCCCACCGGGTGCAGGCATTGCATGGCCACGTTATCGGTATAGCTTGAGCCTTCGCCCATTTGCCGCGCCCAGCCGATCAGCGTTGCGCGCAAGCTGTCACGAACCTTTTGCGCCTGCTCATCGAGCATCTGCTGTGGTAATTCTTCCCAGGCAAACCGCAGGTCCCTTTCCATCGGCACAAACCGCAGCCCGATGGATCGCCCGGGCGACAACAATAATGAGCCGGGATAATCGTAGTTTCGTTCCGCGGCAAGATGCGACTGGATGGCATCGTGCGTCAGGTAGCTGGTGGTGATGACGTGGGGCAGGGAAGTTCCCGAGAGGCGGCCGGTTCGGCGGCTGTGCGCCAGGTGGACTTCAACAAAGCTGCGGTGTTTGCCCCCCAGCCGGCAAAAGGGATTGAGCGCCTTGACGACGCCCGCGCCCTTGGTCCAACGGCTGCCCACTCCACCGGCAAATGAAACCACGGCCACCCTTCCCGCTGCCAGCGCCTCTTTGCCGATTGCATGGTATTTCGGCGCCGCGCCGGTGGTTGCGTCGTAAAGATCGCCGGCGCCGACGTCAGTAATCAGGCTGCTGATGGGAAGGCGATTCTGCGCCAGCCCCACCCGGCCGCTGCGCAAGTCCGCCTGGATCTGTTCGTGCTCCTGGCGGTCGAAACCATGCGCTTCAAGCAGTGCGTCGAGGTTTTGCGAGCCGGGAGCTTTGGGGGCGCTCTGAGGAATGAGATGCTCAAACACGTGCTGCACCATGCCCTGGAATTCCGGAACGGTGTGGCAAGCAGCGGTGAAGTGTTCCAATTCAAGGCGGCGCATCGGTGAGAGCAGACGTGATTCCATCCGCAGCAGTGGGGGAACCGCCAACTGGTAGTAGCCCGCCGGCATCAGGGCAGCGTTGCCATCGAGGAGCGTGGCCTGCGTGCCCTGTTCGTTGACGGTAAAGTTGTAGACCACCGGTTCCATGGCGAACGGCACGGCATGTTCCATTTCCCGCTTGGCGCCGCTCATAATGGCCTGCAAGCGCTCCTGCGCCCGTGCCTTTGCCTGTGGGGCAAAGAGAAAACCCATGCCTCCGCCCGACATTCCTCCCAGCATCCAGAAGCCCCAGAAGTCCTCGGCCATTTCACTGCGCACACGGCGAATCAGCGTGTCGGTGTACAGATTCCCCGCCCAGGGGATAATGGTCTGAATGGGACCGTTGAAGTTCCGCTCCGTCAACGCGCCAATGGCACGAATATCGCCGCTCTTCAATTGTGCGATGAGGTCGTCAAGAATCAACGTGGCTTCGCCGCGGCCACGCCATTCGCTCTCGGAACGAAGAAGATACTTCTCCGTCACCATTTCCAGAATCGGGCCCACGTCCTGCGCCATTCCGCCGTGGACCAGCACCAGGCTTTCCTGAAGTTGCCGGCGTGTTTCCGGCGACACCTCCTGGGGGCCAAAGATTTGGTGATCTGGCAGCAGCCGGCCGCGGCTGATGCCGAATTCCGGGTCGCCCTCCCGAGCCGCGACTCCGTGGATCAGCTTGATTCCCGGCCATACGCCTCCGGAATCCTGCCAGCCGCCTCCCGAGCCTCCCAGCCATTCGCCCAGAATGGCGCGCGCGGCCACCAGGCGGCGGTCAACCTCGCAAAGGCCGCCGGTGAGCGTGCGAATCTGGTTTGTTGCTCTCATGCACAGGGAAATAAGGCAGGCCAGAAGGTTGGTGGAGACTGCCAGGCGTGAGCCGCGGGGAATATCGTTCACTTTACTGACGATTTCAATTCCGTGGCCAGGCAGGCCGGTGAGATGGCTTAGTACCTCGGTGAGAGGTTGAGTGGCGCCCTCCATTCCTGGCGGCACGATGCCGGAGGCGATAACCGCGGCTTTGAGCAATCCCAGATAGTCGTGGGCAAAATCGAAAACTTCCGCAATCGAGCCCAGGTCGGCGCTGCAATGAAGGTCAACGCTGACCAGTCGCAGTACGGGCTGATCGATGACGCGGAACCACGCTTCCACGGGAGGCTTGGGTACGTCACCGCGATGCGCGCTCAGGTCGATGGAAATGTTCAGAACCCGTGCGCCTTCGGGATAATCCATCCCCAGAAAGAAGATATCGCTCCACCCACTATGGCTCAGGTCCATGCGCACCGGCGTAGACTCACGCAAGACGGGGAAGAGTTGGTCCTTGGCCTGGCGATTCAGCAGTTCGGGGCGAATCCGCAGCGGAGCATCTTCAGGATGGGCGGCGCGGAACATCCATCGGTTGCCGCGGACGGAGCGTACGCTGCGCCGCACTTGGTCGGCAAGAGTCTGAAAGCCCAGCGACCGATAGCCGGCGGCCAAGGCGCTGGAAAGGGCGGCGCTGGGACCGGCAGCGGCCTGGACGGCGAGGAAAATATCAAGGGCTTCTTCAAACCGGCGCTTGAGGAGGTTGGTGTAACCCGCAAACGGGATCAACGCGCGGGAAGTGCCCAACGCTTTTGAGGGAATGTGGAACCGGTGGATGGCATACAGGAAGAAGAGTGCCCGTACGCGCTCATAGAGATTGTCGCTGCTGCGCCGGAAGCGATCGAGCGCATCGCATTCCATTTGCAGTTCTTCCAGTGTCGCCGCGCGGCACAGGGCGTCGAGCGAGCGGTTGCGAGTCTCGGTATCGGGTGAGGTTATGACATCGGTAAGCTGGCTCACTCCTTGCCCCCTGCTGGAGGGGTCATCTCACGTTCGGCCAACAATTCCAGCAAATGGGTAAGAACTTCATCGCGATCGCGGCCGTTGAGCGCCAGCGCCAGTTGCGCGGTAAGCAATCCGTAGCGCGCGCCGAGATCATAACGCCGGCCCGTGTCCTCCAGCGCCAGGTATTGCTCCTGCCGGGCGAGTTCGGCGAGAGCAGCGGATAATGTAACCGAGTGGTTCGGATCGTCCGCCAACATGCGGCCCAGCAGGTCCATCAACGTGGGAGTGAAAACGTGAATTCCAAAGAAGCAGAGGTAATAGCCGGCGCGTATTCCCGGCACCATCAAGCGTTGTTCGGCTTCTGTGGGAGTGGGCTTTTCGATGACCGTGTCCACGCGATAAACGCCGGTCCGGCCCGACACGCGGCGTCCTGCCACCGCGCCAAAGCGTGGGAGCAGGCTTTCGCGGGTAGGCTGAACCCCGGAGGCGGAGCAGGATTCGCTTTCCGCCAACTTCACCAGCCGCTGCACGCCGGGCTTGGACGTACTGACGTAGAGGTGATCCCCCACCATGTGCAGGAAAGGTTCCTGGCCCACAAAATCGCGCGCACAGTAGATGGCGTGGCCGTATCCCCGGGGCGGGTGCTGCTGGGCGACGAACCGCACCGAGCCCGCGTGACTGCCGGCGGCTTGCGCGTAGCGGGTCTCGTCACCGGGCCACACCACCACGCAGATCTCGTCAATATTCGCCGTGAGGGCCTGTTCGATCAGGATGCTTAAAACGGATTTCTCCGTTCCGTCGTGGATGAGGGTCTGCAGCGGAAGCGCCCGCTGGGTTCCTCCTGCTGCGGTGATAACCGCCTTTCTTATCCGCACGTTTTACGCTCCTCGCTAAGGCTGGCAATCGGAAGCTGAGCATTATAACCGACGCCGAAGGGGATGGTGCGTATTCTCTTATCGGTCTGCCAGCTTGCAGGAGTGCACTTGGTCCGGACTTCTCACCAGGCTCAGCGGTTCCGCGTACGGTTGTGCTTTTCAGCCCCAAAGGGGCGTTCTAATCTAGCCCAGGCCAACGGCCTGGGTCAGAATGGTCATTTGGCTCCCAAGCCCTGAAGGGGCGCACCAGCAGCCGCCCAATTCCTCTTTCCGCCCGCCGATAATCCCCATTGGAGGGGCGGGACGGGAGCCATCGTAGATCGCCCCTTCAGGGCTCAACCCGGAAACAATCTGCAAACCCAGGCCGTTGGCCTGGGCTAGATTAGAACGCCCCTTTGGGGCTCGCTAAGAATCGCATCACGCACGGTAACGCGCGGTAGCCCTCCTTCTCAGTGCGTGGTGAGAAATGTGGGTAAGTGGTCGCACACCTCGTTGTCGCGCGGTGTCAATGCAGACCGAGAAAGGCGTAGCGAGGAAGGACGAGGCCGGTGAGGACCCAGATTAAGGGACTGACCTCCCACCGCTACTTGAGATCATTCGCAATCAGCGAAAACTGTTCCAGGGCGGCTTCCAGGTCTTCGGCGATTTCGGTGGCGATGATGTCCGGTGCGAGCAGGTCGGCGGAATCTTCCAGGCTGTCGTCTTTCAGCCAGAAGATGTCGAGGTTCACTTTGTCGCGTTTCAACAGGTCGTCGTACTCGAAGGAATGGAAACGGTCGGTTGCCTTGCGCTCGAACCGATTCTCCGGGTTATAGCAGGCCACGAAATCGTCAAGATCGGAACGCTTCAGCGAATTGTTTTTCAGCGTGAAGTGCTGGTTGGTGCGGAAGTCGTATATCCACAGGGTTTTGGTCCAGGGCTTCTCGCTGGCGGGTTTACGATCAAAGAAAAGGACGTTGGCTTTCACTCCCTGAGCGTAGAAGATGCCGGTGGGAAGAGCGCGATGCCTTCATAGTCAAACAGGTTTGGCCAATCGTTTTCAACGGGGATAATGGAGGGCTGATTAAAGGGCGGCTCGGTCCGCTCATGCGCCATCTTCAGGGAAAGCAGATAGGTGAGCTGTTCCAGGTAGTCGCCGTAGGAAGGTCCTGCATTGCGGAAGACATTGCAGTAATTCCAGAGCTTTTGGACAATTGCGGCAGAGCCATTTGACATTAACCAATCTCCTTACGCGTACCGACGTAGGGGCACCCCTCGTGGGTGCCCTGAATGCGGCAATGCCGCCTGGCTGGGTACCCACAAGGGGTACCCCTACGTCGCGGTCGGCACCGCCGACCCTTGGGTACCCACGAGGGGTACCCCTACGATTCGTCCCACGGCACCAGCGCTCCCGTATCATCCATGACCAGCACCGGGTTTTCGGGATTATACCTGTCCAAGGTCCACATCAGGGGGTTCTTCCAGATATAATCCCGGATTTTTTCCAACTCGTCGGGGTCCCGAATCACGTGGTCGTAATAATTCCTCTGCCAAAAGTGCTTTTGGAATCTTGGCCAATCGACTTGATCCACCCCCACTATATATTCGTCGGTGGTCTGTGATTTGAACGCGCCCACCACATCCCCCAACGTAGGGGCACCCCTCGTGGGTGCCTGGAACGCGGCCATGCCGCCCAGTGTGGCCGTAGGGGCACCCCTCGTGGGTGCCCTGAATGCGGCAATGCCGCCTGGCTGGGTACCCACAAGGGGTGCCCCTACGGTCTCGCGCCCGATGATTTGGATAATGCCGTGGAAATGGTTGGGCATTGTGATGTGTTCGTCCAATCGAATGGTCGGAAATTGCGTGGGAATTCGAAGCCACGCGGCGTCCACCATTTCGCCGGCATCGTTCAGGTTCATCACCCCCGATTGGACGTTCCCAAGTAAGATCCGATGGCCTTGAATGCAGATGGTCACATAGTAGACGCCTGGAGACGAATAGTTGTGTTTATCCCACCGCAGCGATTGCCGGTGATGGATTTCAGGGTCATACATGATGGACACATTACCGTAGGGGCAGGCTTCGTGCCTGCCCGGGGGCGATTCCGCCCCGATCGCGCCGTAGGGGCAGGCCTTGTGCCTGCCCTCCTCGTCGGCATGGCCGACCCGGGGTACCCACGAGGGGTACCCCTGCGATCCGGGGCCGTTTCGGCCCTAATTCCATGCTGTAGAAAACGCGATTACTCCTCGCCAATGTCCTCGTTCCAGATTTCAGGGTGGGCGGTGATGTATTCGGAGAGCAGGGAAACGCACTCCGGGGAATCAAGGTCGATTACTTTGACGCCGAGGGAGCGCAGCCAATCGACTCCTCCCTGGAAGTTGCGGCTTTCGCCCAGCACAACCGTACCGAAGCCAAATTGACGAACCAGGCCGCTACAGTACCAGCAGGGTGCCAGCGTCGTAACCAGAATAAGCTGGCGATAGCTGCGCTGACGGCCGGCGTTGCGGAAAGCGTCCGTCTCGCCATGCGTCGCGGGATCGCCATCCTGCACGCGGCGATTGTGCCCGGAGCCAATCAGCTTGCCCGCGGCATCAAAAATCGCCGCTCCAATGGGAATGCCACCTTCCGCCAATCCCTTGCGGGCCTCCGCGACAGCTACCGACAACATGTCCGTGTAATTAGGTTCGGGCGCCATTCCTCCCTTATACTCCATCCGGGATCAATTTTGACAGGGCAAAAGGTCCGCCGGGTGCGTAAGGCGGACGACGGGACAGAAAGCCCGCGGGCAGAGAAGCGCACACCGGGATTCGGGAACCTACAATTGACAACCCATTACCGCGAGTCGGGCGCTTGCTGACAATTTGTCGCTGTGTCGCTCAGCGTGGTCCCGGGCGGCACAAGGTTAACCTGTTGAAAGTAAAGGATATGATCAATTGATGTAATGTAAGAAATTGAAAACACAAGGGTTATGTTGTCATTGGTGTGCCACTAATAGGTTATCATCCGTTGTCAAGAAAAGTTCTGCGGCAAAGCGTGACTTGCGGTACCAAATCCCACTCTGCCGCGGCTTAAGGGAAAGCTGGAAACTTCAGGAAGACCTGCTAGATGACACACTTCCGGTAGGGAAACTTCTTTTCCATTTGCAGTATTTCCTCACACGATTTGATTCCGCCCGTGGTGGTCAAGTCGCTGAGGTTCATTCCACCGGCGCAGGTGGCGAAGCGCAGGGTCTTATCGTGGTTCCAGTCATGATATAGGCCGTAGAGAATGCCCGCGCAGTATGCGTCCCCAGCTCCGGTGCTGCCCACAACGTAGTCATCAGAAAGGTCGAGGGAAGGTTGCAGAATCTCCTCGCCATCCTTGGAACGCA
>JARLGN010000468.1 GCA_031292775.1 Acidobacteriota bacterium
CCTTGGGTCGCAGCCTGCTGTTGACTGTTTAGCTTGTCGCTACAGATGCCTACGTGCCGGCTACCATTACGAGCGCAGACCGCGCTCGGCGCATTTCTGACCCAGTTCCTACACGGAATGTTTGGTTGCGGCTCCGCCGCGCCTCTGCAACCCGCTATAACGTGTTGATCACTTGGCCGTCCGGATGGTCATGATCATACGCGCGCAACCGGTTGTCAGAACCGATGTCAGCACAGTGCAAATTTTCGCCATTGTCTTGCAGCGGGCATACAATAGATGGTGCCTCAATCCGTATTAACGCCACTACTTAAACAGAGGGGAATATGATCCAACTTCCAGCATTATCTTTTCCGCAAGATGCCTTAAAGCCTTATATTTCGGATGAAACACTCTCCTACCACTACGGCAAACACCACCGGGCCTACGTCGACAACTTGAACCGGATGATTTCCGGGACAAAGTATGAGCAGATGGAATTGACCGCGATCATTCGGTCCTCCTCCGGCCCTATCTTCAACAACGCCGCTCAAATCTGGAACCATAGCTTCTACTGGAACAGCCTGACGCCCAACGGTGGCGGTCAGCCCACGGGGAAGCTTGCCCAGTTGATTGCCACAGGCTTCGGCTCCTTCGAGGAGTTTCAGAAGCAGTTCACGTCCTGCGCCTTGAGCACGTTTGGCTCGGGCTGGGCGTGGCTGGTTAAGAAGCCCGAAGGAACTCTGGAAATACGGAGCACCGGGAACGCCGAGCCGGCGTTTTTGAATGGCGATACGCCGCTGCTGACCTGTGATGTTTGGGAGCACGCGTATTACATTGACTACCGTAACGACCGGGGGGCGTACCTGAAGTCCTTTTGGAACGTAGTCAACTACGCGTTTGCAGAGCAAAACCTGGCGATCTAGCTGCCAATGCCTTGCTGGGTTAGATGCACCTGAATCCTGTGCGCAAAGAATGGGTGAAGCGGGGGTACCCACGGTCAGTGCAGTCCTGACCGTGGGTTCTTCCGGCGATGGTCGCGTAACAACAACATTGCCTTGAACAAGGCAACGGTTGCTGCCTGCCCCATTCAAATTGAATCCGTGCGATTGCCATTGGGGTACCGCGCGTGACAAAAGCCCTACGTCGTTTTAACCCCACCAAAACGCTCTTCCCTCATCGCACTCAGCGCGGGGCGCGCGGCAAGATGGCCAACCGGCGCAGACCCGGGCGCAGGTTGCAATGCGGCAGTCCCATTTACGCTGTCTGTCGCGACTCCCTCAGCGTTATCGGCATCCTTCCGTTGGTCCTCCAAAGTGGCCACGACGTCGCGGTCCGGTTGGCCCACCCCCTCCGGATCCGGACGCGGATTCGCGGGTGGTCCGGAAGGCAATCCCGCTTGCCCCTGACTTTTCGCCAGCGTGCTGAGCCCGGCGTCAACCTGCTCCCGGAACTGGTTGAACATCTCTTGCAGCGTGGCGAGCTCAACTTCCGTGGGTGTATTGGCAAGGCAATCTCCGGCCTTACTGCTGACGACATTCACTCCCACTTTGCCGCCTGCCAGCACGTTATCTCCGGTGCGATTAATGACGTCGCCGGGAGTCAGCGCGCACGGCTGGCCCGCCTGCGTAACATCGAGATTCTCCGACACCACAAACGTGCGTATATTGGGGTCAAGCGCCGGGGGCGGCGGTTGATTCGCGGCCGTCAGGGGCGGGCCCCCCGACTGGCCGGAAGCCGACTCCTCATCCGCGACCTGCTGGTGGATTTCCTGCGAGAGTGCATCCTTCACCTCGGGGTTGACCGGAGTGGTTTCCGAACTGGCTTCATTGGAAGGTGGGGCGCCGGACGGAGGGGGTTCGGATTCCTGGCGGCTCTCGTAAGCAAGTTTGAGGTTTTCCCCCACCACAAAATCGGTCAGCCACAGGGACGCCGACGGGTAGGCCGGGGCCGGAGTGAAATAGCCTCCATAGAATCCATACCAGGGCGCCGACTGCCATCCCCAGCTGTAGGCCACCTGCGATCGCCAGGGATTCGAGACCCACCCGTAGAATCGCGGTTGGTAGTGGTAGGCGGGCACGTAGCGGTAGTACACCATGCCGCGGTAGCGATAGGCGCGGTAGACGTGCACGTAAGGTTGGCCCTCCACCACATAAGTTCGTTGCATGTAGCCCGCGCGTCCCGGGTAGGGCCGCTCCACATACCCGCGGTCTCTTCCATAGGTCACCACGCGAACTCCTCCGGGCCGCATCCCCACGGTTTCGCGCTCACCATGCAATCCGCGCCTGATCGCCATGACGCCGCCGCCGTTCGGGCGGACAACTTGCATCGAACTCAACCTTCCATTGCCATAAAACTTCGCCTGCATGCCCGGCCGGGAGAAGGCTGTTACCCTGTTGTCCTTGTCCACCAACCACCGCCGGCCATCGGGATGGGCGACCAACGCCCCCCCGTCTCGCATGGGGACCCTCCTTGCATTCGGGGGCGCCGTGAATCCGCCGGGCTGAGGACCGACGCTTGCGAGGGTTCCCGGTTGGCGCATGCCGCCGATGGCTCTTTGATTGTTGCCGCGGACCTGGTTAACCTGCGTCCCGGCAGGAGGAGCGCCCGGGCCCCCGGCAATCCTGCCCGCCAACGGGTCAACCCTACCGCGCTGAACCTGCCGGGGCGGCGGCGTGGGGCGCTGCTGGATCTGCGGTTGGACACGCGCAGTGGCCTGTCGAGCCGCTGGTCTCACTGGCGGGGGAGGAGTTGGCTTGGGAGGAACTTGGCGCGGTGGCACCACGGGAACCTTGCGTACGACGGGTTGCTGTGACCCTCCGGGCACCGGCGCAACAAATAGAACCAAGAGGCAAAACAAACCGGGGCGCAGAACCTGCTTAGATAGTATGGACCGTTTCATGGCAATCTCCTACGGTAGACGGATTGCGGAGGCTTCGCATTATTCCCGCCGGCATCGCGGGTATAATGCCGAGTTCGGATTGGACGACCCAGGTCATGGGGGGCACCCTTCCTTAACCACGCACGGGACCCCGTCCCCTATCGAAGTGCTATGGACCAGTGTATAGAGTAACTATAGCCTTACTTTGATTGCCCGCAAATGACAATTTGTCATTGTTTGTTGGCCCGTGGCGTGCAGACTGCAAGGAAAGGTGAGCCAATGTCCACGGAAGGACAACATGTTGAGGCTGATGTTGCGTCAATGGGTGGCTCTGCGCCCCACATCCCACATGAACCCTTGTTAACGCCTCTAAATCCCTGTCAATTAGAAATCGACTTGTTCTGCAAAGGCATGCGGATCGATCCCTCCTGCGCGCTCGAGACCGATGCACGGTTCATCTCCCGCACGCGTGCAGGTTTGGGAAGCGGGCTGGAGTTGGTCATTCCCGGTTCCATAAAAGATGTGTGGGTGAACGTGCCGGTGGAGGAGGACTTCGCGCAGCAGTCGTGCTACGAACTGTTCTACGATCAGGGTCAATACTGGGTGAAGGACACGCGACAGGGCCATGTTTACCCTGTGCGTGTTCCGCCGGAGCCGTCATGGTATACGCGGTCGACGAGGCGGGGAACTCCCATGCACAAGGTTGGCGTGCTGCAAGGGACGTACCTTGGCATCTATGTTTCCAACTCGTGTGGATTCTGGCACCACTCGCCGGCGGTCAATTGCAAGTTCTGCGCCACCGGCCTGAATGTGGGCGTGAATGAGGTGGCGCGCAAGGATATCGACGACGTTGTGGAAGTGGTGCGCGCGGCCAAGGAGGAATCCGGCGCCACGTTTGTGCATTTCAATTCCGGCTATCAGACCAACCGCGATTTGGACGAGGCCGCGCCTTACGTGAAGGCAGTCAAATCACGCGTCGGCACGCTGGTGGGACTGCAAATGATCCCCACGCGGGATTTCTGGAAGTACGACCGGATGATTGATCTGGGCGCGGACCACTTCAGTTTTTGCTATGAGTTTCACAACCCGGAATTCTTTGCACGATTTTTGCCCGGCAAGCAGCAACTGGTGGGGCAGCGGGCGTTCTTCGAAGCTCTCGAGTACACGGCGAAGAAACTGGGCAAAGGTTCATGCTCGGGAGAGATCGTTGCCGGCGTTGAGCCCCTGGAAGACACGCTGCGCGCGATCGACTACATCACCGGCATCGGCGCATTCCCGACGGTTTGCATTTTCCGTCCTACCATTGGTTCCGACATGGAGCAATGGCCATCGCCGCGTTATGAAGACATGCTGGTGGTCTTTCGCCATCTGTACGAAGCCTGCCGCCGCAATAATATTCCCATTGATGTGACGCCCAACATCGAGGTTAGCCTGGTCGTGCAGCCGGGCGACACGCGGTACCTGGCCCCACATAACCGCGCGTCATCTTTTTATCATGCGGAAATGGCACTGGCGCGCTGGCTGGCACGCCCGTATTTTGCTTGGAAGATGCGGCCGAAGAAAATCACCGCTTCGGATATCCTGACGCTTAAAGACGAATCGGTGCGCGCATGATTCAGGATCGCACCGACCCCGCAGTCACCGCGAAGCTCACTGGGGAAGCCGAGGCAAACCCCATTGCCGGAGTGGTGGCCGCGGCGTTGGAAGCTTGCGCCGAACCATTCGAGATCGAAACGACAGGAGCGGGCTTGGAAATCGTAGCGCGGACGCCGCTGCCCAACGGTCTCACCAATCGGGCGCGGATGAAAGTCTTCTCGCCCAAGCCCGGCCACACGCTGGTGTTTTTCTTCAAGAAGAGCCTGGTTCCCTACAGCCGCGACCGCTACAGCTACGGGGGACTCGATCTGCGAACGCCGTCCGTGGAGACGCAGGAAATCGCTGCGTGGCTCGGGTTTCTCACTTCCGGTTTCCATCCCGACAAGCGCCCGGAAAACCTGCGGCGCGCATTTCCTTACGAAATTCCTGAGTAAGTCTGCCTTTGCTGCCGCTCACTCATATGCACGCTGAGCTTGTCTCCCGGCGCAAGTATTTAGCGGCTTCGCTTCTTCGCGAGTGAGAGCAGCAGTTTCGTCAGGTGGCGGGCGTCGTGGCGGGCGACGTGATCCTCAATCAGCAGGTCGGCGCACAGGGGTTTGACGCCCAACTTACGGATGGCGTCCAAGTCCAGCAGGACCGGCGCGGCGTGCTCGGCTGCATACCGTTTCAGAAGTGCCGGCGAGAGTGGCCGCGTATTGAGCACGATGTGATCAAACACCTTCCGTCCCGCGTGTTCGTGAAGGGCTTTGATATGGTCTGCGGCAGAGTAGCCCCGGGATTCGCCAGGCTGGGTCATCAGGTTGCAAATCAGAACTTTAGCGGCGCGCGCCCCCGCAATTTCTTTGGCGATGCCTTTCACGAGTAGATTCGGTACCAGCGAAGTGTAGAGCGAGCCGGGTCCAAAAGTGATGAGGTCGGCCTCGCGAATTGCGGCCAATGTTTCCGGCAAAGGCTTGCAGTTGCTGGGGACAATCTGCAGGCGCTGGATGGGGAGGCGGGTTCGGGTGATGCTGCGCTCTCCCCGAATGACTTTGCCGTCGATTCGAGTAGCTTTGAGGTGGACATCGGAAAGCGTAGCGGGGAAGATCTCTCCGCGGATGGCCAGCACCTCGCTCGACAGGCGGACTGCCTTGGCGAAATCGTGAAAGAGATTGGTGAGCGCCGTGAGAAAGAGATTTCCCAGGTTGTGGCCGCGCAATCCGTGGCCGCTGGAGAATCGGTAATTGAAGATCTGGGTGAGCAATTGCTCGTCTTCGGCAAGCGCTACCAGGCAGTTGCGGATGTCACCAGGGGGGAGAATACGAAAGTCGCGCCGCAGGCGGCCGGAACTGCCGCCTTCGTCCGTGACGGTAACAACGGCGGTGAGCCGCGTGATTTCAGGCCGAAATTGGGCGGGACGTGCGGGTTCGCTGACGTGGTACTTGAGGCCGCGTAGAACCGTCGATAAACCGGTCCCCCCACCGATGGCAACAACTCTCATTGATAGGCACAGATCCTTACGAGAAGGCGATCATGGCAGAAAATAGCCGATTGGCGATTGGACAGCGGGACGGCTTTCAATCGCCCATCGTCAATCGGCAAATCATCATCTACTGGCTTCCTGACGGATAAGTCAGGCGACGGAAGCGTGGATCGGCAGCAATGCCCTGGAAGTCTTCGTCGCGACGCGCGTGAATACGGTTTTCAGGTCGCAGGGCGAATGCCGCTTCAAGATGAGCAAATGCTGTGTCAATGTTCCCTTCGAGGGCGTGTAACACCGCCAAAGCGTAGCGAATGTGATCCTGATTGGGCTTCATCTTATCGGCCTTGCTCAGGTGCTCTACCGCTTGCTCGAGGTTCCGTGCATTGAGACAAGCGATTCCCATCGCGTAGTATTCGTCGGCTGATTTGGGAGGCCGGGCAAGACGGCCGGACCTTTGCCGGCACAAACGTAGATGCATCTGGGCGCGTTCAGCCACGTCACGGGCGTCACTATCGATAAGCTTTTCAAATATTTCAGCAGCCTTACCGTAATTCTGTTTTTGGAAAGCTCGCACCCCGGTTTCGAAGTTCTTGATGACGGTTTGGTATTGAATGTCCGACTGAGGCCTCACGGAAATTGGGGAAACTCTGGCTTTATGTCCCGCCGTGACTCTTGGGCGGGAAACAGGCCTAACCGCCTCTTCGTGGCGTGATTTAGCCTTTGACACCGTAGAAATTCGTTCTCGGCCAACCGCGAGACTCAGACGGGGAGCAGCCTTTCCTGGGGTCGCCATAGCATGCCTTTTTGTCGATTTAAGTGTTTTCATATCATTGTCTTAGGCAATCGGCCGGGGTGTCCAGGTAACCTGCCGCACCAATTGCTATTTCTATCTATAACAAATTTAGGTAGTTGGAGTCAAATCGCCCATAACGGCGGGCCGTGCTGGCGTATGTCTTGTCTTTTTGCTTCGTTAACACTTATGACCGTTGTCTCGGCGCGCGTTCCTTGCGACGAATAACTTGCGAACGCTTTCGCTCTTGGTATTCTTCATCGTTTCGAATACTACTGATGATGTTCTCCTGTTGAAAAGATGTCTCTATTCTACCCAATATGAATTCCATCGAGTGTTGCCAATATGTCCGTGGGCATGGTAAAAAGGGAAATCGTGTGGGACGTCTATATCCATCCTCTAACGGCACCCTCTGCAGGCGATGCGGCATCTGCTGTTGAATCGACCTCACTCATTTGTCCTATCTCCCCACTTCGAGATCGGCGGCGCAACATGGAGACTTGAATGGAGGTTTTCCGATATGGCTGACTACAAACATCCTGAAGCTCTTGTTAGTACGGAGTGGGTTGCCGCTCATGCCGATGATCCCAATGTCCGGCTTGTGGAAGTAAACGTCGATACCAGTGCTTACGAAAAAGGACACATCAAGAACGCCAGAGGATGGAATTGGACAACCCAACTCAACGATAGCGTGCGGCGTGACATTCCCAACCAGAGGCAGTTTGAGGAGCTTTGCAGCGCGTCAGGAATTCACAAAGACAGCACGGTGGTTCTTTACGGTGACAACAACAATTGGTTTGCTGCCTTTGCATTTTGGCTGTTCAAGATTCATGGCCACAAGGATTTACACCTGATGAACGGGGGCCGCAAGAAATGGCAACGGGAAGGCAGGCCCTTAACTACTGAGGTGACTGCGGTTAAGCCTGTGCAGTACCACGCCGGGGTGCCTGACATGAGCCTGCGCGCTCGACGCGACAACATCTTCCAGATTCTCTCCGGGAAGCAAGCCCATCTTGTTGATGTGCGCTCTCCCGACGAGTTTTCCGGCAAAGTCATTGCGCCTCCGGGCATGACGGAAACAGCGCAGCGTGGCGGACACATTCCCGGCGCCGCGAATATTCCCTGGGGCAAGGCCGTCAATGAGGACGGAACCTTTAAGTCTTATGAGGACCTTGCCTCATTGTACGAAACGCAAGGTGTGCTTCCTGGCAAAGAAACCGTGGTCTACTGCCGCATCGGGGAGCGCAGTTCGCACACATGGTTTGTCCTGAAGTACCTGTTGGGCTTTGAAAAGGTCCGTAACTACGACGGAAGCTGGACGGAATGGGGCAACCTTATCGAAGCGCCCATCGAGAAAGGTGATGCGAAAGCAAGCGGCACGTAGGGCGGAAACAGGGTTCCCGGATATCTTGAGCGCTAGTGCGGTGCCAGCGCACTCGACTAGCCGTAACTATCCCGGTTCGCCGGAACTCGCATCAAGCGCACGCTGCCTTTTGCCTGCCTTGTGCTTACTGCCTTCCATCGGTGTGATGCGTGTGCCGGCCATGCCTTGCAATGCTTCAGGAATGCGTTCTGGTGAGGTTAGGACGGCCAATCCACCGCCACGTTCAAGATAGGCAAGGGCAGCTTCAATCTTCGGCCCCATGCTGCCGGCGGCGAATTGGCCTTCGCGCAGGTAGCGGCGTGCCTCCAGAATGGTGAGATTGGCGACGGCGCGTTCCTGGGGCGTGCCGAAGTTCAGCGCAACCTGATCAACGCCGGTGGAGATTAGAAAAAGTTCAGCCTCCAGTTCCCACGCCAGCAGGCTGGACACTCGATCTTTATCAATGACCGCGTCGATTCCCACCAACCGCTCGCGCTTGAACACCACAGGAATGCCTCCACCCCCACAGGCAATCACCAGTGAGTCATTCGCCAGCGCCCCTTGAATGGCGGCAAGTTCCATGATTTCTTTGGGCTCCGGTGAGGGCACAACCCGCCGGTAGCCGCGGTGGGAGTCTTCCACCATCGTCCATCCGTGCGCCGTGCGACGGCGTTCCGCTTCTTCCCGGGAATAGAAAGGGCCAACGGGCTTGCTGGGATTGTGCAGCGCGGGGTCGCGCTGCGATACGAGTACTTGCGTCACCATGGTCACCACCGGACGACGCAAGCCGTGACGCTGTAGAGTTTCCTGAAGGATCTGCTGTAGGAGATATCCGATGGTGGCCTGCGTTTCAGCAACGCAGACATCGAGGGTAAGGGGAGGGACCTGCGCCGCGGCCATTTCCGAACGCAGCAGCGCGTCGCCCACCTGCGGGCCGTTGCCGTGCGTCACCACCACCCGATAGCCGGCGGCCATTACCGCGGCAATGCCTTCACAGGTGACGCTGAGATTGGCCCGCTGCTCCTCCAGGGTACCGCGTTCGCCGGGCTTAACCAGGGAATTGCCGCCGATGGCGACTACGGCGATGGGCATAACGCATCTCAGGAAAGCAGTGCCAGAAAGATGGCCTTCTGCGTGTGCAGGTGGTTCTGTGCCTGCTGATACACAATGGAGCGAGGCGAGTCCATCACCTCGTCAGTCACTTCCTCACCTCGGCGCGCTGGCTGGCAGTGCATGAAGAGCGCTTGGGGACCCGCCGCTCGCATCAGTTGAGCATTCACCTGGTAGGCGCGAAAAGCCTCCTGGCGGGTCTCTGCTTCCTGCTCGTAGCCCATACTGGTCCAAACATCGGTATAGACTACGTCGGCGCCCGCCACCGCTTCCACCGGACTGTGCGTCAGGGTTACGTCGGCGCCTTGACGTTTGGCATCGGCCACGACGGAACGGTCCGGCTCGTAGCCTGCCGGAGTGGCAACGCGTAAGTGAATACCCAGCCGCGCCGCGCCGTGAATCAACGAATGCGCCACGTTGTTGCCGTCACCCACCCAGGCAAGGGTGACGTCTGGCAGACTGCCCTTGCACTCGAGGATGGTCATAAAATCACCCAGCGCCTGGCAGGGATGCTCGAAATCAGACAGCCCATTGATGACCGGTACCGAAGCATGCTCCGCCAGTTCGATTGCTGTCTGGTGGGAATGGACACGCGCCATGATGACATCCACCCAGCAGGAGAGGTTGCGCGCCACGTCCTTTATTGCTTCGCGTTTTCCCAGCCCCACTTCATCCGAACCCAAATACAACGCCCGTCCGCCTAATTGGCTGATGCCCAGCTCAAAGGTCACACGGGTTCGCAAGCTCGGTTTCTCAAAAATCATCGCCAGAGTCCTGCCCTCCAACGCGTTTTGATAAACCTCAGGGGCAGCCTTGACGTCCTGTGCCAGGTCCAGGATGTACTCAATCTCTGCCGAAGTCAGCTCAAGCAGGGAAATCAAATGGCGATGCGCGAGGCCCGCTGGGCGCATCAATGGCACGTTTCCGTTTTCGATAGGCGGGACAATCTTGAGTTTTCGCATAATTCTTCACATGCCTTCGAAAGTGCAGATGCACGAAACGGGCCATGAAATGCGGAGGATTGATTAAACCGACTATCCCATTTGTTTGGAACGTATTAACCGTTTTAGAAAGGAATTGTCGGCTCCCGGCCGCGCCAACTTGGGGATTATCGCGCTGTTTGGAGCCAGCGCCGCCAGGCGTAATTGAAAAAAGGAAGGCGTTTGTGGGGCTATTGCGAATGATACCTGTAGCGCCAACCTTGAGGTCGGCAAGTGCTGAACTGAAGTTCAGCGCTACAACCCTCCTGCCAATTATGAAAATCAGACTTTTTTGCGGTATTGAAAACCACTTTCGGGTATAAATGGGAAATCAATCAGGAGGCACATATGAACCTCACTCGCCGCAGTTGCCTAAAGGCAATGGGTAGAGGCTTGGCCGCAGGGTTCGCAACTGGAAGCGCCAGCGGCGTTCCCCTTGCTGCACAAACGGTATCCAAAGCCGCCGGTGGCAAACTCAGTATGCCGGGACTTTATCCCGGACGCGTGTGCGCCGTCGAAAATCCTGCCGTGCTCCTGTCGGGCAAGTACCAAGCCGATCAGGTTCAAAAAATGATGCGGCGGGGCATGATGGAATTGACCGGCGCGGACGGGTGGGTGGACGCCTGGCGGCAATTCTTCGAGCCCGGCGACGTGGTGGGGATCAAGGTCAACCCGGTGGGGCAACCGCTGGTGATCTCTGATGCGACCGTCATGCAGGAAATTATTGCGGGATTGGAAGCCGCGGGAGTCAAACGCCAGGACATCGTCGCCTACGACCGTTACCGTAAAATGTTTTACTCCGGCGGATTCGACAAGTGGTTGCCGGAGGGCGTTCGAATCTCCTATGCCACCGATTTCGTCGATGACATTCAGCAGAACATTGATGGCTACGATCCCGATCATTACATGGACATGGCGCTGACCTTGCCGGGCTTTAGCGCCGACAACCTCACCGCGCGCCGTTCCTATGCTGCCCAGTTCATAACGAAGCAGGTCAACAAACTCATCAATCTGCCTGTTTTGAAGGACCATCAATCGGCGGGAGTCACGATGGCGCTCAAGAATCTCTCCCACGGCCTGGTGAATAACGTCAGCCGCAGCCACTCCACCCCCAGCCTCAACGCCTGCAACACCTTTATTCCGGCGGTGGTGGCGATGCCCGTTATTCG
>JARLGN010000469.1 GCA_031292775.1 Acidobacteriota bacterium
CGGGCGATTTCGTCAGGGGCCGTATCCCCTCCAACACCGCTCTCATGACGAGCACGGCACTCTTCGTAGTCGTCTCGATTTTTTGTGCGTGGCTCTGCGCTCGCCTTGCTCCGGGCCGTGCCGCGCGGCATGTGCTCTGGTTCTTTATCATCGGGGAAGTGATGGGCATTGGCGCGACGATCCCCAACTGGAGCAAGGGCTGGCCGCACTGGTACTGGCTGTCCTGGCTGCTCACCTGGCCGGTGAGTTGCTGGATCGGCCTGCTGCTTGCCGGGCGCCGGGCAGAAGTCCGCCACAAAGATTGATGTAAGCGCCGTCCGGCACTTGTGGCGACATCGTCGGAAGGGCGGCGCTTCCCGCCTTCGATAATTGAAACTGAAAACGCAACAGACGATGGGAACAGGACGTGCCGGGCCAAATCACGGCGCTTCGACGGTGAACACAGTTCCATCCTTAAGGTGGGCGCACGAAATTCTGCTATAACGGAACGAAAGACCTCATAACGCTGCGTTGGCCTGGGTGCCGCACTTAACGGACTTAATGGCAAGGTTTTATTTTTCTTGTTGAATTCAACATCATTTTCTGGTATTGCTGCTGTCCATAATGTCGGCTCCCGAAGGCCTTCCCTCGCAGGAGGTCCCTGTGAACGCGAACCGACAGGCATCAACTTACAGCCTTCTTCGCCAGCACGGCGTTGATCGTCGAGATTTCCTTAAGTTCTGCACCGCCATAACCGCATGCATGGGCTTGGAAGCAACCATGGTGCCGCAAGTCGTCGCGGCCATGGAAACCAAACCCCGAATTCCCGTCCTCTGGCTGCACGGCCTGGAATGCACCTGTTGCAGCGAGAGCTTTATCCGCAGCTCTCATCCGATCACCCAGGACGTTGTCCTGAACATGATCTCGCTTGATTACGACGACACGCTGCAAGCCGCCGCCGGAGAGCAGTGTGAAGAAATTCGCAAGAAGATCATGAAGGATTACAAGGGTCGCTACATTCTCGCAGTTGAAGGGAATGCCCCCACCAAAGATGGAGGCGTGTACTGCACGGTAGGGGGGCGGAGCTTCCTTGATATCCTGAAGGAAACTGCCGAAGACGCCCACGCTATCGTCGCTTGGGGGTCCTGTGCCTCCAATGGGTGCGTGCAGAATGCCCACCCCAATCCCACCGGTGCGGAGCCCATCAAGCGGATCATCTCCCACAAGCCGATCATCAACGTGCCGGGCTGTCCGCCCATCGCCGAAGTCATGACCGGTGTCCTTACTTACATCCTGACCTTCGATCAGTTGCCCGAACTCGATCGCAACGGCCGCCCCAAGATGTTCTACGGCCAACGTATCCACGACAAGTGTTACCGCCGCGCTTTCTTCGATGCTGGCCAATATGTGGAAGCATGGGACGACGACGGTGCACGCAAGGGCTGGTGCCTTTACAAAATGGGCTGCCGCGGGCCCTCCACTTACAATGCCTGTTCATCCATGAAGTGGAACAATGGGGTGAGCTTCCCCATCGGAAGCGGTCATCCCTGCATCGGCTGCTCGGAAGAGAATTTCTGGGACAACGGGCCGTTCTACAAGCGCCTGTCCTCAATTCCCGCGCCCGGCATTGATTCCACGCCCGATGCGGTGGGTAAGACCCTGGTGACCTTGACCGGCATCGGCGTTGCGGCCCATCTGGCTTCTTACTGGGTCCGCCGTGCCAGTGGAAAAGAACTGCCCGGCAGCACGACCAGCGCCGTGGAAAAACCCGCGGAGAAGGAATAGGAGGAAGTCATGACGAAAAGAGTCGTCGTCGATCCCGTCACACGCATCGAAGGGCACCTGCGCGTTGAAGCCATGCTGGATGACAGCAACCACATTCAGGACGCCATGAGCAGCGGCACCATGTGGCGCGGAATCGAAGTGATCCTGCAGGGGCGCGACCCGCGTGATGCCTGGGCCTTCACCGAGCGCATTTGCGGCGTCTGCACCACAGTCCACGCGCTGGCAAGTGTTCGCGCAGTGGAGAATGCCCTGGACATCCAGGTTCCGCCCAACGCCGATCACATTCGCAACATCATGTTCCTGACACAGTATGTGCAGGATCATGTGATCCACTTTTATCATCTGCACGCGCTCGACTGGGTCGACGTGGTCAGCGCGCTGAAAGCCGACCCTGCCGCCACCTCCGTCCTGGCCCAGAAGGTTTCCCCCAAGTGGCCACTGTCAAGCCCCGGGTACTTCGCCGACGTGGCCGGCACGGTCAAGAAGTTCGTCGATTCCGGTCAGCTCGGTATTTTCCAGAATGCCTACTGGGGACACCCCGCTTACAAACTGCCGCCGGAAGCCAACCTCATGGCGGTGGCGCACTACCTCGAAGCGCTGAAGTGGCAAAAGGAAATCATCAAGATTCATACGGTCTTTGGCGGCAAGAATCCCCACCCCAATTACCTGGTGGGTGGTGTTCCCAGCGCCATCGCGATGCAGGGCGACAATGCCATCAACATGGAGCGGCTCAATCTGATTCGCGACCTCATTCCCCAGGCGATCAACATTGTGGAGAATCTCTATCTTCCCGACCTGCTGGCGGTTGCCTCTTTCTATCCCGAATGGACCAAAATCGGTGGCGGCCTCGGCAACTACATGGCTTACGGCGACCTGCCCCAAAACGGAATCGGAGACATCTCCAAGTTCCGCATCCCCCGCGGCATTATTCTCAACAAGAATCTCGCGGAAGTTCTTCCCGTAGACCCCGCGGACCCCGCACAGATTCAGGAGGAGATTGCTCACTCCTGGTATAAGTATCCGGGCGGCCAGACCGGCCTGCATCCTTACGATGGCGTCACTGACCCCAACTACACCGGCCCGCAACCGCCCTATCAGCAACTGGAGGAAACCAAAGCCTACTCGTGGTTAAAGAGCCCGCGGTGGAAGGGTAACGCGATGGAGGTGGGTCCACTGTCACGAATGTTGGTGGGCTTCGCCAGCGGCCGCACGGACTATAAGGACGTCGTCACTGAAGCTTTGGGCCAGCTCAAGGTCGGACCTGACGCGCTTTTCTCCACTCTGGGGCGCACCGCTGCCCGCGGCCTTGAAACCCGCCTGGCGGTGCACTGGCTACAGGACGAATTCGACCAGCTTCTCGCCAATCTTAAGAACGGAGACTCCACCACCGCCGACACCCGCTCCTGGAGCCCGGAAACCTGGAAGGCCGAATCCAAGGGTTACGGCTTTACCGAAGCTCCCCGCGGTGCTCTCTGCCACTGGGTGCAGATCAAGGATCAGAAAATCGCGAACTACCAGATCGTCGTTCCCAGCACCTGGAACGCTTCTCCGCGCGACGCCAAAGGCCAGCACGGCGCCTATGAATCGGCCCTCCTGGGCACTCCCATGGCCGATCCCAAGCGCCCACTCGAAATCCTGCGCACCATCCACTCGTTCGATCCGTGCCTTGCCTGCGCGTCGCACGTCATCGGTCCGAATGGCGAGAAACTCGCGGAGGTTATCGTCCGCTGAAGGAGACTCTGATGGCATCCGTCACCTATCGATCCCTCGGCCCAATTCCCAGGGAGGAAAGCTTCGGGCGAAAATACGTCTGGCAGCTTCCTGTCCGTATCGCCCACTGGGTCAACGTCCTCGCCATTACCACGCTCTTCTGGACGGGCCTCTACATGGCGTCTCCCATCCTTTCATCCAACGGCGAGGCGTACCGGCACTTCGTGATGGGCCGCATCCGCGAGATCCATTTCATCGCCGGCTACACCCTCTTGTTCTCATTCCTGTTGCGTGTTTACTGGTTCTATGTCGGCAATAACTACGCCCGCTCCGGTTTCCCATTTGTCTGGCGCGCCGCATGGTGGGCCGACCTCAAGGAGCAAGGCATGCGGTACTTGCGCCTGGAGCGCGGCAATGTCCACCTGGGCCATAACGCCCTCGCCGGGGCTTCTTATACTTTCTTCGTGATCTTTTTGGGTTGGTGCCAGATACTGACGGGTCTCGCCCTTTACTCTGAAGACAACCCGGGGGGATTCTGGGACAAGCTGGTGGGCTGGATCATCC
>JARLGN010000470.1 GCA_031292775.1 Acidobacteriota bacterium
AGTTCGCCTGGCCCACGTTTCCGGTTTGTGCCACCACGGAAGCGATATTGACGATGCGCCCAAAGCGCTGCTTGACCATGATCGGCAGAACTGCCCGGGTGCAATAGAATGTGCCATTCAGGTTGACGTTGAGCACTGCCTCCCAATCCGCGGTCTTCATGCGCATCGCCAGATTGTCCTTGGTGATCCCGGCATTGTTCACCAGGATGTCAATTTTCCCCCAGGTGGCAATTGTCTGGTCCACCATCTCCTGGACAGCCGCGACATCGGTCACGTCAACGCAAAACTTCAGGGCCTCGCGGCCCATGTCTTTGAGTTCCTGTATGGTCTCGTCAAGCTTGGCGCAGCGAATGTTGGTCAAAGCGATTTTGGCGCCGGCATTCGCTAACGCCATAACCGTGGCTCGGCCGATTCCCTGCGCGCCACCGGTGACAACCGCTACGCGTCCTTCCAGACTTAACATGTTCTTACCTGCTCCCATCTGATTGGATTACCAAAATTTTGATTCGATGCGATGTTCCCCGCCGCTGCTAAACTCCGCTAACCGGCGCCAGGCGCGATACGACCTCATTCAACGTGGCAGTGTCCTCCACGCGCAGGCATTCGGCGGCACGGTCGATCTGCCGCAGCAGACCCGAAAGGACTTTGCCGGGGCCGACTTCCACAAATAGATCCACGCCTTGACCCCGCAAGTAGCGGATGGATTCCTCCCAGCGTACGGGCGAAGTGACCTGCTGTTTCAGCCCCTCGCGAACGACGGCCGCGGCGGTTACCGCCTGCGCGCTCACATTGTTCACCAGTGGCACTTGCGGGGCTTCCACCGGGGTCGCTTCCAGATCAACGCTTAACCGATCTTGCGCAGGCTGCATCAGGGCACAATGAAATGGTGCGCTGACGTTGAGCATGATGGCGCGTTTTGCCCCACGCCCCTTGGCCATTTCCACCGCTCTGGCTACGGCTGCGGCACTCCCAGCAATGACAACTTGTCCGGGAGAGTTCAGATTTGCCGGGGAAACGACCTCTCCTTGTGCGGCTTCGCGGCAGATTTCTTCCAGCACGGCGCCGTCCAATCCAAGAATCGCCGCCATGGCGCCCTTGCCCACGGGAACTGCTTCCTGCATGTACTGCCCACGCTTCCGAACCAGTTGCACGGCATCGGCCAGACTTAAGGCGCCCGCGGCCACCAGAGCAGAGTATTCGCCGAGGCTGTGGCCGGCAACAAAGTCCGGTTTCACACCCTTCTCATGCAACACGGCCGCAGCCGCTGCTGAAACCGTCAGGATCGCGGGCTGCGTATTGGCAGTAAGCTGCAATTCCTCAGCCGGGCCCTCAAAACACAGCTTGGAGATGGCAAACCCCAACGCGGCGTCGGCTGCTTCGAAGACTTTACGCGCGACAGCAAAATTTTCCGCCAACTCCCGGCCCATGCCGGGATACTGAGAACCTTGTCCGGGAAAGAGGAATGCAACCTTTGCCAAGTTCACCTTTGAGTCTGTCCGTGGTATGTCGAAAGGGTAAAGGATAAAAGGTAAGGTACCGACTTTAACCTTTATCCTTTACACTTTAAACTTCTCCCTTCGAACTTCGGACTTACCAACGCATTAATACTGCTCCCCACGTCACACCGGCGCCGAAGGCGGACATTAGTACCAGGTCACCTTTCTTCAAGCGGCCAGTCTGTGCGCACTCATCCAAACAGATGGGGATGGATGCCGAGGAGGTATTTCCGATGCGGGCTATATTGGAATACACCTTTTCAGAACTCAACCCCAGCCGTTCACGAACCGCCTCGGTGATGCGCTGATTCGCCTGGTGGGGGATAAAGAGGTCGATGTCATTCGTGGTGAGTCCCGCCTTCTCCAGCACCTTTCGCGAAACGTCTTCCAGGTTGCGGACAGCCACTTTGAAAAGTTCGTTGCCGCGCATCTTAATGAAGTGCGAACCCTGTTCAACGGTTTGACAGGAAGCAGGCATGGCCGTTCCACCAGCGGGGATGAAAAGGTGATCGGCGTATTGACCTTCGGTGTGCAGTTCGTGTGCCAGGATTCCCGAGGGCGGTTCGACCCGCCCGAACACCGCTGCAGCTACGCCGTCTCCGAAAATGACGCAGGTGGCGCGATCCTTGTAATCAAGGTAACGGGAGAGCAGTTCCGCTCCAATCACCAGTACCCGCGTCGAGGCGCCGGTGCGAATGAACTGTTCAGCCACGGTCATGCCGAAAAGGAAGCCGGAGCAGGCAGCCGCCAGGTCAAATGCACAGCAACCGTGCGCGCCGAGTTCGCGCTGGATCAGTGCGGCCGTGGAGGGCAATGGCATGTCGGGCGAGATTGTGGAACAAATGATCAGGTCGAGATCTGTGGCCTTTATCCCCGCCCTCTCCAAAGCCAGGCGCGCTGCTTTCACGGAAAGCGACGACGTGGTTTCGTTGGGAGCGGCCTGACGGCGCTCGCGAATGCCGGTGCGGTCCTTGATCCACTGGTCGGAGGTCTCCACCAACTTTTCCAGATCAGCGTTGGTGATGACCTTCTCCGGCAAGGCCGAACCCGTACCCAGCACCCCTGCAACACACATAGAAACTCCTGATAATTGGGTCATTGAGTTATTTGATCATTGAATCATTGGGTCATCGGGCCATCGGGTCATTTGAGCACTCCCACTCATCCGCGGCTAACTGTCGAATGCGTGTGATACACGAAAACCGAAAGACTGAGGCGACGGACGACGGGACAAGAGCAGCTTCTAAATGACCCGATGGCTCAATGGCCCGATGACTCAATTCCTTTGGGATTCCCGAGGGAAGCCGCCGCCAAGTCGCGTTCGATCTTTTCATTCACTTTACCGTCGGAAAACTCCGCCGCGACCCGGATGGCATTTTTGATGGCAGTGGGGTTCGATCCCCCGTGACAAATAATACACACGCCCTTTACTCCCAACAGAGGGGCGCCACCATATTCAGAATAATCCACCCGCTTCTTAAAACCTTGAAGGGCCTTCCGGGCCAGCATGTAACCGACCTTGGAGGAGAGCGTACTGGTAAAAGCCTCTCGGAGAAGACTGGAAACCGCCTCGATCAATCCTTCGCTAATCTTCAGAGCCACGTTACCGATAAAGCCATCGCAAACGATAACTTCTACGCGCCCGTTGTAAAGATCGCGGCCTTCCACGTTACCGATATAATTCAGGGGGAGTTGCTTGAGCAGCGGCAGGGCCTCGCGCGTCAACTCATTCCCCTTATGTTCTTCCTGGCCGATGGAGAGCAGGCCTACCCGTGGCCGTTCCACGCCAAAGATCACGCGGTAATAGGTTTCGCCCATCACCGCAAATTCCACCAGGTGATGGGGCTTGCAATCCACGTTCGCGCCCACATCAAGCAGCACGGCAGCCGTACCTTTTGAAGTGGGGAAGACCTGGGCGATCGCGGGGCGGTCCACACCTTCCAGTGCGCCCAGCTCGTGCTTCGTGAAGGCCATCACCGCACCCGTGTTGCCGGCGCTGATCATACCGTCAGCTTTGCCCTCGTGCACCAGGCTGGCGGTGACGCAAATGGAGTAATCGCGCCGCTGCCGGAGGACCTTGGTGGCCTTGTCCCCCATGGATACCGCTTTACTGGCGTGGATGATCTCAATGGGGAGACCCTGGGCTTTGCGCTGGACGAGCTCACGGCTTAGACGATCTTGCGGTCCAACCAGCAAGACCTCGGCATAGCCCGCGCGCGCGGCCTGAATCGCTCCCTCGAGTTCCGCCTCGGGTGCCGAGTCGGTGCCCATGGCGTCAACAGCTATACGTCGCATGGTGATCAGTTCAAACGGTGGAATCTGGCCGGCGCGGGAAGAAATGATCGCGCTGGGGCAAATCTCCGTGGGCCAACATCTAACAATTTATGCGGATTCCTTCACCAGGATTGCTTCCTTACCCTTAAAGTAACCACAATGAGGGCAGACATGGTGAGGCATCTTGGATTCGTGGCAGTGCGGGCACTCGGCCAATGCGGGTGCGGCGAGAAAATCGTTCGCCCGCCGGCGATTCTTCCGCGCATGAGAGTGTCGTCTTTTTGGATTCGCCATAGTCTCTCTTCTTCCTTATCCAGTAGCGCCACCCTTTAGGGCAGCATGTGCCGGGCTAAAGCCCGGCGCTACTTTCCTTCCATAACATATTGCAGCGCGGGGATTGACCACTGCTGCGCGCCAGGCAATCACACCCGGCTTGTTTCCAACCGGTCGGAAGGCCGCTTTCGACCATCGCTTCCCGGCGCTTTCCCGATATCAATCTTCTTTCAACGAAGCAAAAGGTGAACCTCGTTGCTGCGGGGGCGTGCATTTGCAACGCGTCAAATTCAGATTGCCCGCACAAACCGGGCACAGGCCCCGGCACTCACTACTACAAACCACCTTCATGGGCAGAGAGAGTATCACCTGTTCCGTGGCCACGTCTGCCATTTCAATCCCGTCCCCGGAGTAAAAGCCAATCTCCAACTCTGCCGGGGCAATTTCGATTTCCTCTTCCTTGGCAATAGTCTGCATCGGCCGATAGAAAAGGTCAAAATTGCTGCTCACTGGAATCTCAACCGGGACCAGGCAGCGGTCGCAACTGGATTCCATGCGAGTTTCGAGGTGTCCCTTGATGCGAATTTCCGTTGCCAGGAGCTCCGCAGTCGCGTTGAGCTGGACCGGCGCTGTCTGCTTGAACCCCACGCTGTCGAAGTCCAGCGACCCCGGCGCGTAGTTCTCAGACACATTAATGCGATGAAGTTCTAGTTCTGCAAGGGTTATACGCACCCTGGCTCCCTTGACGCAAAACCCTAATTATAGCGTGCGTGGGGAGGTTGTCAAGAAAACCGACGCCCTCCTGCCAGCCATTTCAGGTACTTTTGTCACATGGAAGTGGCTGAGGAGAAAAGGGATAGTTGGTGGATCGGACCACCAATTCATCGGTCCCTCGCCCGCCCAAACCGCCGACGCCCCAAAACCGCTGTGGCGACGGCACGGGCAATGGGGCACCGATAAATCAAAGAGCTTCGGCCCACAGGCGGATCATCAATTCATTGCCGGATGGGACCTATGAACAATGGCTGCACCCAGCCTCAGTCCAAATCGAAATCCCGGAGAGGCTTCCCGGTAGGTTGGTCCTTGGTCTTCTCGAAGGCTTCCTTGAATTTGCGGTCGAGCAATTCTGATTGAGTCTTCTGGTCATCCGCGCTTTGACGGAATAGGGCTTCTCGGCGCTCGGCTTCCTTCTTCAAGAGTTGCGAGGCAAAGTCCAAATCTGGGCCCTTATCCTGCTTGGGCGGCGCCTGATGGAATAGAACTTTGCCGAGTTCCGCATCCACCGTTAACGTAGCCCCACAGCACGGGCAAACCACTTCGAGCTTTTTCTCATCCTGTCGGCGTCGTGACATATCGTCTAGATGCTACGCTGTGGGGGCCGAGTCTGTCAATTCGGGCGACATCTTCTTCCTTATTCCTTGAACCGAGCCGTTCAGCCGACCTTTGCAGCCTGGGGATGAAGCCGTTTCCAGCGGGCGGCGAAGAGGAAGAACACTCCCGGCCCGAAGGAAAAGAGCATCACGGCCACGCCAAAGGCGATTCCCAGAAAGGTCATAACTCCCGCGCAGCAGTAATCCCGCGCCCGCGCCACAATATGGGTGGGCACCGCGACCAGCAGTTCAAGGATGCTTCCTTTCAAGAGAAAGCGGCACTGTCGAGTGACCACATCCATTGCTGCGGCGCCACGGCCGGAGCGGTAGAAAACCAGGCTCCACGCGGCCCACAGCACCAGCAAGGCTGCCCATGGAAGTATCGCATCACCCGTGCCTGCCTTTTCCCTTCTAAGAAATTCGTCGATGGAAATCGCCGCCCCGGCGCCGAGCACACCCACCATCAAGCCGGAAGCGAGAATGGTCCACAAAACTGACCGTTGGGCTGTTGGTCGACCCACCGAAAGCTCAACCGGAACAACTAACATCGCCGCTTGGGCCAGAACCATCACTCCCAAGCCGGCCCAGTACATCCACTCGAACATTACCGATATCGCATCATGGGCATTGCTGCTTGGATAAAATGCAACCAGAAAGAGCGGTGAGGTCAAGGCAACGAGAATGAGGAAGTAGAAAATGACAACCAGGACAGCCCAGCGCTTCATGGCAAGCCTCCTTGCTGGGAACTCTAAAGGTGAAAGCTGGAGGCATTATGCCACGCGCGCGGAAAGATGGCCATCGCGGGCTTTGCAGATCGGGCTGAAATTTCCGGTCGTCTGCTGGCCGACAGCTACCAAGCCTGTCGTCCCTGCGGGTCGCGCAAGGACAAGGTCTTTTCGCCTTTGTGGAGTTCCGTCGCAACTAAGAGGTCTCCCTCCATCCCGGCGACGGGGAATCCTACGACGGTCACGGTTTCGCCCTCTCTCAAAAGGAAACCGCTCTGCTTCAGGAACCCCACCGGGGCTAGGCGGATCAGTTGACTTTTTCCAACAGATTGCAAACGAACCTCGACCATGCTGCTGTCGGAAGTCGCACCCGGCAAGTAGATGACCTCCGTAATCTTGCCCACTGCGGTCCGCATGTCAGTGGCTTCACGCGAAGGCGTCCAGGCGCAACAATGGCGGCCGCTTTGGGCCCCATGATCACAATCATGGTTGCAATCGTCACAGTCCGCATCGTGTTGACCATGGTGGCAGCAGTCGTGGGCGGCTGCGGGAACTACCCCAAACCAGCAAGTGATTAGCATTATGGCTAGAAATCCGCGGACCTTCATGTTCTCATCTCCTTGGGCCTTCGGCTATAGCTCATAAGGCCCGTTCTCCCCGGCGGGGGCCGTGCAGTCGGCGGCACACTGGGCAGATCCGATCATCCGCAGACTCCCCAAAATCGTTTCAGGGGGATCTGGGAATTACCCTATAGATGCAACTTGCACATATCATCACATAAGTGTTATCCTCGTTCAAGAGGAAAAAAGGAAATGCCATCCCG